>DATNPT010000085.1:0-14488 GCA_036703075.1 Chroococcales cyanobacterium | reverse complement strand
TTTCACTTTAACGTTTGGCTTTACGGTCTAATCTTTGGAGCACTGACGCTTCTCCTCATCGGTTGGCCGCTACTGGGTCTATTGTTTATTTTCAGTTGGGTGTTGCCGATTCTTGCGCTTGTCCAGATTTTGAGTAATCCCAACCAGTCTTATCGCTATCCGTTTATCTTCCGCCTACTGTAAGCGATTTCTCAGTTATTATCCAATCTTCACTTGTGGGGCAGGCGAGACGCCTGCCACTTTTATTTGGGAGGGTAAGTGGCGATGGACTCAGGCTGAATCATGAGGCGGTGGGTTTTCGCGATCGCCAACAGCCTATTGCTGTTCGACTTTAAGCAATTTTCATTGGAGCATCAGGAAGCATCTACCTTAGGGTAGATGTTTTTTAGTTTTCAGTGTATTTTACATTTGAAACGACGAGACACCTATCTAAAGGTGTAATTGGCGGATAAAGCGAGGATGTTTTCTCGATGCACGCTCGCATGGAACTGTAGCCTGATAATCGCTGGCGAACAAACACCGAAAGAGTAATTTTTTTTGCATAAATTTTAAATAGATTATAAAACTTGCTTAAAGTGCTTGCCGATTGTCGCCGATTCAAATAACATTTAAACAAGGTGTAATACGGGTCATACGGCGGTATGGCAAACTGCAAAACATCTCAGGATGGCAGCAGTGAACCGGCAAGTGCAATTATCTAGGTTAGGCTAACCTAGAGGGTTGATACACCAGGGTTATCTATTCTTTTAGTGCAATAGTAGTTGTCAATTCCGCTTAGATTTTCTCTCGATTTTATAGGAATTGAGAGTAAATCGAGTGTAGGGTTTTCATTAAAAGGCAAAGCTCTTAAGGCTGAATCCGGGTCTACCACCTCATTTGTAAAACGCTAGCAAAACCGTAGATCGAGAGTTTTGCGGCGGGTAGGAAAATAGGGCTAAACATTATCTCCTAGTTAAGCACCATAAGCTTTTGCTCGTAATAAAGTATGAGAATCTCACTTCCCCTGCCTCCCCTGCTAGTTTCAGATTAGGCACTAGGCGAGCGTGCATTCCAGTTGCATAAAACGGTGCTCGTGCTCTTTCCGCACGGAAGCTGGTAAAAAAATGAACGACGATTAGCTGAGGCGGTAGTCGCGCACGAGGAAGAACACTTATCTTCTGTCGCGAGCGATCGCATACGTCTACATGTCTACTTCAATTACCAATCGCGAATAATTAATTATCGATCGCTTCTGATCGGAGTCGTACTGCTTTTATTCAATGTTTTGAATTTAGGTCGCAGCAGTATCCGCAGGAGACACATTCGCACGCCAAGTAGAGAATCCTAAAAATGCTAGAAGCATTACCGTATGAAGTTGGACAATTTAGTAATTCGCTCAAGGATTTACAAAGCGAACGTGTCACTGGCTCAGTTTATATCGAGACAACGGTCAATCCCGATCGCAAGCCCAGATCTCGCGTTCTAGTTTTGAACGATGGCAAGATCGTTTACGGTGGATTGAAACTTCCCCCAGATAATCAAGAATTCGTCAGAGTCATGGGGATGAAATTTAGCTATGGTTGGGCTGACACAGCGATTAAATATACGGCAGAAAAGCTAGAAAATCCATCTTCCTATCGAGAACTTTTAGAACGAATCGTTCGGATACGAGTGTTCAAATGGGAGGAAATTGAAAGCGCTGTCCATGCTCAAGTCGTGCAAGTGTTAGAGCAAGCCTTGCCCTATCCCGGACGGTTAAAATTCGATTCCAGCGTGCAAATCGATTTGAGTTATGGCCAAGACCGTCACGGTCTGGACTGGTGCAAACTGATGCAAGATGCCACCCATCGGCAACAGGAATGGGCTGCACTCGCTCCTATTATCAGCTCAATGGAGGCTGTACCTCAGCTTTCCCTCAGTGGTCTGGCTGCGGTTAAAGATAGTAAGGTGCAGTTGCATTTACGGCAGTGGGTGAATGGAAAGCGATCGCTAATTGATATTGCCGCGCAAGTCGGGCAAGACCCTCTGGAACTGGCGCGGTCTTATGTAGCATGGGCGGTATCCGGTTGGGTCATCTTGGGAGACGATACGCCGACAACTCCTGTCGCTTCTACCTCTGACCAACAACTGCCCCTCGTTTTGAGTGTTGACGACTCCTTGATCGTGCAAACTACAATCAAGCGGGCATTAAGCGATCGCTATCAGGTGCTGTTAGCCAGTAATGCCGTAGATGCCCTCAAAGTCATCAATAGCAACCCAATCTCCCTGTTGTTGTTAGATGTGACAATGCCAGAAATTGATGGCTTAGAATTTTGCCGCACAGTACGCAGCATTCCCAAATTCAGAAATCTACCAATTATTATGCTCACCGCACGCGATAAATTTTCCGATAAACTTCGCGGGCAAATTGCCGGAGCAACGCATTACTTAACCAAGCCAGTCGAATCCGCTCAATTACTGGAGATCGTCAATAAATGTGTCGGTAAAAGCAATATCAATTCCTTAGTTTAAACCTAAGCTGATTTCGGTTCCCTTTTGTTTTGCTGTACAGATTTTTGGCTATTTCCTAGAAAAGATTAACCAAACCCTTCTCTCTTCTCTTTCTCCACATCCTCTGTAGTTTATCGCTCCTTAAAAATCCGTTAGAGCCGCTATATCCTCATGGACAACAAGCAATACCTGACATTTCGCTTGCACGATTGGCAATACGGAATTGAGGCACCGCTGGTTCAGGAAATTTTCCCACTCCCAGAACTGACACTCATCGCCGAAGCCCCTGCCGAGATTATGGGAATCCTCAATGTACGGGGGCAAATTGTGCCGATGGTGCATCTCGATTTACTCCAAGGAAATCTTTTAAAAGATTGCCAACTTAGCGATTATGTCGTGCTTTTGCAGTGGGAGGGCTTACAAATTGGACTAGTGGTTCATCAAGTTACTGAAGTGTTAGAACTGAGTGCTGAAACAATCGAAACTGAACCGTCTGCTGAATTACTGGGCAACCTCGACCCCACCTTAAGTACTGGAGTAGCTAAGGGAGATTCGGGTCACATTATCCTGCTAGAGCCTAAGACCTTAATTCGTCAACCTGACCTCCTACTCACCTTCATTTGGGACGTACAAAGTCAGCTCGATGGCATGGCAGAATTGCTAACTTCCGAGGTCGAGACGGAGTCAAACCGGGACGCATCAGAGTCAGAAGAAGAACACTTAGAAGCTGAAATTACGTCCAACTTCTATGACCTGTACAGTCCAAATTCTACCCTCGAAGAACGGGAACTTTTTCACCAACGGGCTGAAACGCTCAAACCGCTCGTTGAAACTTCAAAAACAACAGACCAACTCACAACCCTGGCGGTATTCAGCTTTGGTGAAGACTACTTTGGAATGGACTTAGGACTAGTCAAAGAGTTTACCGATATTAGCAATTTAACGCCAATTCCCTGCTGCCCCAAGCATATCGTCGGCAATATGAATTTACGGGGAGAAATTGTCACGTTAGTCGATATTCGGAAAACTTTGAATCTTCCTACTCCCCCCATCAAGGTTGGTGCTCAGGTGGTAGTGGTTCAGGTTGGCGATATTGCGGCTGGCTTACCCGTCGATCGCGTCTGGGAAATGGCTTATCTCAACTCAGATGAACTCAACCATTTTCCTTCGGATTTATCCGATGTTGGCGAACAGTATCTTCAAGGAACGGCTGTTTTTGAAGAAAAAATGTTGAGGGTTTTAGACCTACCCAGGCTTTTTACAGAAGGAGGATTAATCGTGAATGAAGAAGCTTAATACAGGAGTAATAGGTTATTTGTTCAAGTTTTGAGTGCGAGAATGTTGAGCTTTGGCTTTTTACGTCTTTATTCATAGTTCAAAACTCAAAACTCCGCGTAGCGGTGAAGGACTAATAACTAAGACTAACGAGCGCAATCTATTCAAAAGTAGTGTTTGATTAATTTTGGAGCAAGTCACATGACTCAAGTAATGCCACTGACGCAAAAGCAAGTAATGCCAGATAAGCCCACTAAGCAACGCCGGATGACCGTGGGTCAAATCGTACCCATTGGATTCGGTATTGTGCTAGCAGTAGCCGGTATCGCTACGATCGTTACTGAAATTGCAAAAGCGAACCTGAAAGAAACGCAGGGTCGAGTCACTCACACCTATGAAGTGCAATCAACCCTGAGACTAATTGAAAAAGACCTGGTAGACGCTGAAACGGGTCAGCGCGGCTTTCTGGTTACGAATGCGGTGAACTACCTGGAACCCTTTGATAGTGGTCGAAAAAACTTCCAGACGCATATTGATGCACTAAAAAAGTTAGTCAGCGACAACCCAACTCAGGTGACTAGGGCGGGCGCGGTAGAACAAAAAGCACGCCAGAAATTCAGTGAGTTAGAAGAATCCATTAATCTGAAAAAAGCTGGCAAAGACAAAGAGGTGGTTGCCCTGGTGTTAACCAACAAGGGTAAGCAAATCATGGACGACCTGCGGGCCGACCTCAATACCATGGGTCAGGAAGAGCAGCGGTTGTTACAAGAACGAACCCAAGCCTCCGAGCAAGTTCAGACCTTATCATCCGTCGTCGGTTGGGGTGGATTGATGATTAGTATCGGCGCTGGTGTTTTCGTTTCGTACTACGTGGCAAATTACATCGCCCGTCTCATTATTGGACCGATTACCGACGCGGCAAAAGCAGTAGCCTCGTCTTCATCTGGTATTGCGGAAACGGTCGATAAGCAGGAGCGCACGGTTTTAGAGCAGACGTCTTCGGTGAACGAAACCACAGTTACGATCGAAGAGCTGGGATCGTTCGCCCTCCAATCAGCCGAACAAGCAGAAAGTGCCGCTGGCGGTGCGAAGCAAGCCTTAACCCTAGCGGAGGGAGGAACTCAAACCGTCGGTCGCACGATTGAAGGTATTTCGGGATTGAGAGACCAAGTAACTGCGATCGCTAACCAAATCATCCGTCTTTCAGAGCAAACTGCTCAGATTTCCACCGTATCCGACCTCGTGGCAGAATTGGCAAATCAAACCAACATGTTGGCGCTAAACGCAGGGGTAGAAGCTGCCCGTGCGGGGGAACAAGGAAAAGGATTTGCGGTAGTTGCGGGTGAAATTCGCAAACTAGCTGACCAAAGTAAGAAATCTGCTGACCGAATCAACTCGCTGGTTAACGAAGTGCAAGCGGCGATTAACTCCACCGTTATGGTGACGGATGAAGGTACGAAGAAAGCAACGGTGGGTATTGAACTCGCAGAAGAAACGGGTGACGTGTTCGCCAGTATTGCCGACTCGGTTAACCAGGTGTTCCTCAATACCCAACAGATTGCCCAAAGTGCGAAACAACAAGCTGTTACCGTACAGCAGGTTGTCGCCTCAATGAACGTCATTAACTTAGGTGCAAAAGAAACAGCCGCCGGTATTATTCAAGTCAAAGACGCCACGCACGAACTCAACAAAGCGGCGGAAAACCTGGAGGCAGTGGTTTAACGATCGCCAATGTACTCTTTCCATCAATTTGGGATGCAAGGATGCAAGGATTTTAGATTTTGGATTCAGTGGGCTGAGCTTGGTTATACCAATTGGGTTTGAGGCAAGACACCTATTCTCTGATTTCTGCCCAAAACATCGGGGGTTGGGGCAGAAATCAGACATGGGAAAAGCTAATTGGTATTAGAGCATAACGGCATGAATTCGGTGCTTAAAAATAACGACGCCAAGTTGGTGCAGTGTGGCAGAAATAACTATCCAATTGGAAAAGCTTAAAAAAATTACTGTACAAGCTTTCATTGTCTTCTGCATAAGGTCTCCTGCCTTCTGTCTGCTTGCATTTAGTGCGATCGATTTGTTTTATCCAATCCTCGTATCCGAAATCTAGGGCGCTACTTCAGGTCGGAGGAAACCGGATTTCGTCCCGTTACGCGCTACGCGCATGCTGCCCAAATGCTAACGCGCTCCAAAATCTAAAATCGGTACAGCCATGATGATAGAAGACGAAGAATTACGCAATCTTTATAAGGTAGCCAGTGCTGACCATATCCAGAAAATTGAAGCGGGATTGCTCCATCTGGAAAAAAATCCGTTAGATGAAACCCAACTGGAGCAATTACTGCGAGAAACCCATTCCCTCAAAGGCGATTCCCGCATGTTGGGGGTTAAAGATGCGGAAACCCTAACCCACCAAATCGAAGAGATTCTCGGAGGGGTGAAACGAGGCGATCGCGTTTTGACCTCCCAAGTGTTTGAATGTCTCTATCAGGGAGTGGATGCGGTTCGCAAAATTGCCCATCAAGCCGTCACCGGGCAATCAGCCGGAATCAGTGTCTTCCATGTCTTAGCCCAACTCATGGGCGCTGGCTCCGAGGATGAAGTGTCTGACACTCCGGAAACCCTGGCTCAAGTGAATGGGACTCCCTCCAACCGAGCCGTTGTCGAGCCACCTGTGGGCAAGACTGACGCGCCCCAACCGAGTGAATCGCTAGCCACAGAGAGCTTAGCCCACGTCAGCGATTACCAGATTGACACGATTCGGGTGGAATCCCAAAAGCTGGATAAGTTATTGACTCAAGCCAGCGAATTGGTCGTGACTAAAGGTCAAATTGGCGATCGAGTGGCGGAAATCGACGAAATCATTGCTTTGTGCGAAGAGTGGGTGCGGGAAGCTTTTGTTAGCCGCCTGACGTTTGACGAACTAGAACGTCGCTGGCAGACGACGGAACTGCAACCGCTGCAAAACTTCTACAACCTTGTGGAAACGCGATTGGAGCAGTTGGGCAGCCTGCTCAATCGACTGCGAGTGACAACGTTTGAAAACAACACCAAGCTAGAAACCGTCGCCAACGAACTTGAATCGGGCATTCACTCCTTGCGACTGCTGCCATTTTCAACGATTTTCAACCTGTTTCCTCGGACTGTACGGGATTTAGCCAAGCAGCAAGGCAAGGAAGTCAATCTGGTAATTGACGGGGGCGACACCCGTGTAGACAAGCGGATTCTGGAAGAAATGAAAGACCCGCTGTTGCACCTGCTGCGTAATGCGATCGATCATGGGATCGAAACGCCAACTGAGCGTCAGGAATTGGGCAAATCTGCGATCGCGACAATTCGGCTCAGGGGGTATCAGGTCGGCAGCACCGTTAGCATCGAAGTCATCGACGACGGGCGCGGTTTGGATGTCGAAGCGATTAAACGGGCAGCATTGCGTCGTAATGTGCGATCGGTCAAAGAACTGGACGAAATGTCCACGGCGGAAATTCAAGCCCTAATCTTTGCCCCTGGCTTCTCCACCCGCACGGCAGTAACCGAGATTTCCGGTCGAGGAGTGGGCTTAGATGTGGTGCGGGCCAACGTCGAACGCTTGAAGGGCAACCTCCAGGTGGAGTTTACACCAGGTAAAGGCTGTTTGTTCCGCATCACGCTGAACAGTTCTTTGTCTACCACCGATGCCTTAATCGTGCAAGTCAGCCAGCACCCCTATGCCATCCCGGTGGGATTTGTGGAAGCGATGCAACTGGTGTCTCCCCAGGAAGTCTTTGCCGCTGAGGGTACTCAGACGCTTCCCTTCCAGGGAGAGTCTGTTACCGTGGCTTGGCTGGCGGATTTACTTGGCTTGCCGGTCAAAGCGCCAACCTCGACCAAAGCCCTGCATGTTGCCGCAAAAACCATTCCCTGTATCATTTTGCGGATTGGCTCGGAACGGTTGGCCCTGCTGGTAGACACGATTTTGGAGCAACAGGACATCGTACTCAAACCCCAAAGTCAGTTGCTCAAACGGGTGCGTAATATTTCGGGTGCAACCATCCTGGGTACTGGAGACGTTTGCATGGTGCTCAATCCTCCCGACTTATTCAAGTCGGCGCGGAAGGCGATTGTCTCCGTCACGGTTAAGGAGTTAACCGAACAAGCCCAGGTCAAACAAAAAATTCTCCTGGTTGAAGACTCCATTCCCATCCGCACCCAAATGAAGCGAATTTTGGAAAGTGCGGGTTACGACGTCACAGCCGCTGTAGACGGCGAGGATGGCTTCAACCAGTTAAATGCAGGTAGCTTTGCCGCCGTCGTCTCAGACGTGCAAATGCCGAATTTGGATGGACTGGGACTTACGACCAAAATTCGCCAATTCCAGGAATACAAAGACTTGCCCGTGATTCTGGTCACCACCCTGGCATCTGAGGAGGACAAACGCCAGGGGAAAGAAGCCGGGGCAAATGCCTACATCACCAAGGGTGATTTTGAGCAAGGAATTCTATTAGACACATTGAGGAAATTGATCTAAATGGTAAGCAACAAAGTTGTTCTGGTTGAAGATTCCCCCGTCGCGTTGGAAATTCTGCAACGATTACTCAATTCTTCCCCCGATGTTGATGTAGTCGGCATCGCCCGTGATGGAGTTGAGGCACTAGAAGTGATTACCCGGACGCAGCCCGATGTCATTTGTACAGACTTCTTGATGGAAAAGATGGATGGTCTGGAATTGACTAAGCGCGTGATGGCAGAAGACCCCCGACCGATTTTGGTGATCAGCAATTTCGTGCAAAAGACGGATGTCGATAACGTCTTTCGCTTGCTGCAAGCTGGGGCTTCAGATGTTTTCCCCAAACCGACGACCGATTCGCCCACCGATTACGAGAGACTCAAAAACGCCTTAATTGCCAAGATTAAAGTCCTTTCTCATATGAAAGTGACCGCCAAACGGCAACCCACGAGCGGCATTGGCAAGCCAGCCACATCCGGAAACATCTCCGCCGCTCCGATCCGCATGCAGAATGTTAGCTCTCGCGTCAAAGCGATCGCAATTGGAGCCTCCACGGGGGGTTTGCAGTCCATCCAGAAGATTGTTTGCCAACTGCCGAGCAATTTCCCCTTACCGATTATTTGTACCGTGCATGTCACCAGCGGGGTATTGCCAGGATTAGTCAGTTGGCTATCATCTGAGTGTCCGTTGCAGGTGAAAATTGCCGAAGTTGGCGAAACTCCCGCACCAGGAACCGTTTATTTTGCTCCAGAAAAAAACAACCTGGAATTGGACATGCGAGGTAAGTTCGCTTATGCCCAGTGTCCGGAAACCGACAAGCACTGTCCCTCAATTAACGCCACCTTCAAATCCGTCGCCCGCTTCTATGGCAAGGCAACGGCTGGGGTATTATTAACGGGAATTGGTCGGGATGGGGCCGAAGGCTTGCAAGCGATCGCTCAAGCCGGAGGCATCACCGTCGGTCAAGATGACAAAGGAGGTGCCTTTGGCATGGTCAAAGAAGCGAAGTCTCTCAATGCCGTGCAGCAAGTGATGACCATTGAAAAAATTGCCCCATTCTTGCTGAAGACCATCTCCGATTAAGCGGGAATTTATAGCCCTTCTCGATTGGAGGCAGTACATCTGTAGGGGAGTTAGCGTAGCGGTAGCGACGAAGGAGCGTCAGCATTCGCGTAGAAATATCTAGGTAGAATGTCACTGACTTAACCCTGCATCAACCCTTGCGCGGGGGGAGAGGGGGAAACCCCCAAGTCCGGGTTTTTTCTAATACCTGCAACTTTCGCCTTAAGTCAGTGCCATTCTATCTAGGTACGACCGACAAGATAAAACGCGAATGCTTCGCCCTCAACCTATGCAATCATGCGATCGCGTGGAAGGGCGAAGCATTTGGCACTGCTTACTGCTCATCTTCCCAAGAAATTTCATGTTCGTAAAATGCTGACAGGCATTTAGGGAACGAAAGCTGAAATCGGGTATGTTTAACCACCACCGTATCTTGAAAGCGATTGTGAATCGCCTCAGCTCGCTTGTACAGTCGCCTGTATACGGTAAGATTCGGACAAACGACTATTAGTTCGGCTAAACCGCTTTCGTAGATAGTAATTCTCCATTCACAATAGCTAAATAAGGCTTTAAGAGAACTATCGAGTTTATCGTACAGGCGTTGCCGTTGTTCCCTGACGGCAGTTAGCTCTCTAGCTAGAGCAAAATCGTCATCGCTCAGAGGAGAGGGTCGGTCGAGGTTGTCTTGGCTCATAAGTCTTCCTTCCAGTTCGATACGAGTGACTGATTGAGAAGCGTAAGCTACAAATCCGCTAGCCGATTGCAGAAAATGTGGAAAATTAGAGAATCCTCTGGGTTAGCTGCGAAATGTAACAGAATGCAAACTATAATGAGACCCAGAGAACACAAATTAAGCACCTAACTAAGAGTATTACCATCACATGCGAGTTGCGATCGCTGGAGCAGGTCTAGCAGGTCTATCCTGCGCCAAATACCTTTCTGATGCGGGTCATACCCCGATTGTCTTAGAACGCCGAGACGTTTTAGGCGGCAAAGTTGCCGCATGGAAAGATGAGGACGGAGATTGGTACGAAACTGGTCTACATATCTTCTTTGGTGCCTACCCCAATACGCTACAGCTATTTAAGGAGCTGGGCATTGAAGACCGGCTGCACTGGAAAGAACACTCGATGATCTTCAACCAGCCGGAGAAACCCGGTACTTACTCCCGGTTTGACCTGCCCAATATTCCCGCGCCGTTGAATGCGATTGTCGGCATTTTACGCAATAACGACATGCTGACTTGGGGCGAGAAAATCCAGTTAGCCAAGGGATTAGTTCCCGCGATGCTCCGAGGGCAAAAGTATGTCGAAGAAACGGACAAGTACACCTTTTCTCAATGGCTGAAGCGACAAGGTGTGAGCGATGACGTACAGCAGGACATTTTTATTGCGGCATCCAAATCGCTGAACTTCATCAACCCAGATGAAATATCTGCGGTCGTGTTACTGACAGCTCTTAGAGCATTCCTCCAGGAAAAGAACGGGTCTAAGATGGCGTTTTTGGATGGTGCTCCCACCGAGCGATTGTGCCAACCCATCGTAGATTATGTCACGGCACGGGGTGGTGAGGTACGATTGAATGCACCGATTAAAGAATTTCTGCTCAATCCAGACGGTACGGTGAAGGGATTCTTAATTCGCGGCTTGAATGGCGCAGCGGATGAAGTTCTCACGGCAGATCTGTACGTGTCGGCGATGCCAGTTGACCCCTTGAAGGTGATGCTCCCCGAACCGTGGCGGAAGATGGATTTCTTTAATAAGCTAGAGGGTTTAGAGGGGGTGCCAGTTATCAACCTACACCTGTGGTTTGACCGTAAGCTGACGGATATCGACCATCTGCTCTTTTCGCGATCGCCTTTGCTCAGCGTTTATGCTGACATGAGCAATACCTGCGAGGCTTATGCCAATCCCGATCGGTCAATGCTAGAACTCGTGCTAGCCCCAGCCAAAGATTGGATTAGTAAATCCGACCAAGAAATCGTGGATGCCACGATGGAAGAGTTGAAAAAACTATTCCCCATGCACTTTGGTAGCGCAAATCCAGCTAAACTGCTGAAATACCACATTGTTAAGACTCCTCGTTCGGTCTACAGGGCAACGCCGGGACGCCAACAGTACCGTCCGTCCCAAAAGACGCCAATTGCCAACTTTTTCTTAGCTGGCGATTACACAATGCAGCGTTTCTTGGCGAGTATGGAGGGTGCTGTGCTTTCTGGTAAGCTGACAGCGCAGGCAATTGCGAGGAGTCAGGAGTCAGGTGTTAGTCCTCAGGAACCAGAAGCTCAATTAGCTTCTATTTCCTAAATCTCAACTTTCTAGTCCTTAGCCCCTAGCTTGTCGCCTGCTACAAATGCTCCAAGTGTCTAACTCTCTGCGCATGAGAACGCTGGCCTCCCGGTCGGAAGCATACGAACTGTGCCGCCAAATTACGGCAAATTACGCGAAGACGTTTTATCTCGGTACGCTGTTAATGCCTGAGGAAAAACGTCGGGCAATTTGGGCGATATACGTCTGGTGTCGCCGAACGGATGAATTGGTAGATGGTCCCCAGTCTCGCTTAACGACACCAGAAACATTGGATCGGTGGGAAAAACAGCTAGAGTCCGTCTTTGCCGGGGAGCCAATGGACGACCTTGATGTCGCGTTGGTCGATACATTGGAACGCTACCCGATGGATATTCAGCCGTTTCGGGATATGATCGCCGGTCAACGGATGGATCTCTACCGGAGTCGCTACGAGACATTTGAGGAGCTGAAGCTTTACTGCTATCGGGTTGCTGGTACAGTAGGGCTAATGACTAGCCCCGTGCTCGGTTTCGCTGACTCAAATAGCCAAGCGCCTTGGAATCGCGATCGCAATGCCGAGCATCCCGTTGAAGAAGCGATCGCATTAGGGATTGCCAATCAGTTGACTAACATCCTGCGAGATGTGGGAGAAGACGCCCGCCGAGGACGGATTTACCTTCCCTTAGAAGAACTAGCACTATTTGGCTACACCGAAGAGGATTTGTTCAATGGTGTAGTTGATGAACGTTGGCGCGAACTGATGTGCTTCCAAATTCAACGGGCGCGTAAGTTCTTTGCTCAATCAGAACAAGGAATCCGAGGCCTCAGTGCTGATGCTCGCTGGCCGGTGTGGGCGTCGTTGATGCTTTATCAGGGAATTTTGGATGTCATCGAACGCAATCAGTATGATGTCTTTAGCAAGCGAGCTTACGTTCCCAAACCACAAAAGCTTCTGGCTTTGCCTGTCGCGTGGTTGAGAGCGCAAGCGCTGTGATTGTTGTGGGGACGCGGAGATGGGGAGAAGGATATTTCTGAATCGATGTCTACTTAATCCAAATGCACTGGCTTAAGACGAATGGCACTGATTGAAGCAACAAGCGATTGTTGTTGAGAAAAACCAAGATTGGGGAGGTCTCCCCCATCCCCAGCTATGCACGGTGTTAACCTTTTCCATTAATCTGGCGATCGCACTTCATCGTTGACGAGGATAGCGCATTAAGGGCTTTCGTCCGTTCGCTCTAACGAAGTGCTAGGCTGCACTTTGGGAGCAAGAGCTTGATTTTCTTGCATAACCCTAATCAGAAACCGTAGAGCCTCATTGACGGCATCAGCATTAGGAAACATCTCTGCAACATCAGGATCTAAGCGTACAGTTGTCCCACCAAAACTCATCCGTCCAGAACCTAACTTTTTGACTCGTAGACTCTTTAAGTCATATTCTGACCGTAAATCATCTTCCATTGCTGGCTTAACCCTCTTCATAAGCTTCTCGTTCCGCTCGTGTTACAAAGCTCTACGAGCAGGGAACAGGAAATAGGGAATAGGGAACAGGGATGGAATTTTAATTGTGGGTTTAAAGCCCACTTTAAACAAATATGTTTTTCAAGGTGCGAAGCACGACGAAAAACCATGTCCCTATCCCAATCCCACGTTTAAAAACGTGGGTACTGTTGCCGGTTGCCCGTTAAGAAGTTATAGCAACGGACATATCGGTTAGGACAATACATTTTGCTGTAAAGGAAACAGAGAACGGGGAACAGGCAACAAAAAGATGTCCTAACAATTGTGACAACTGCTATACCTTTGAATTCTCGGGCACTAATCAGGCGAATCAAATCTCCTCTCTCTGTATAGGAGACAATCAGTAAACGTCCCCGGTTTGACTCTCCAACAATAAGGTAACGCTCCTCATCCTCAGAGGGGTCTGGATCGTAGAAGTCAACATAGAGCAGATAGTCGAAAACGGTTTTGGCTTCCTCAAACGAAACTCTGTACTTCGGCTGAAGCATCGAAGAGCGATCGCACTTTTGGCATCTCTACCTCGTTCAAGATGAGGTATCACCTTTAAACTGAAAGCATAGGGAAGACCCAATTACAACCTGGTGCTTCAAATGACTTCCTTAAATACCAACATTTACCTCTTCCTGGAAAACGCTTTCTTCTTTATAGCTGCCACATCTTTTTTTGCGATCGTCGGTTGGGCGTGGCGGAATTCAAAACCCTACAGCCTTCCTCAACCACTACCCGACTGGTTCAAGATTTGGTTTGGTACGGTGCAGTTTGTCGGAGTCTTGCCTCCACTATTGGCAATGCTTTGGTGGGGGGTGTGGAGAGGTTACTCCAGCGTGTTAAGCGTGTTGGCTTGGTATTTTGTCATGCTGGCGTTGCAAATCCTATCCGAGAGTTTAAGCGCGAGGCAGTTTCGCTCTACGGTATTTGTGATGGTTCCTTATTTGTATCTGCCTTACCGCATCTGGCAACTGTATGAGGGATTGACACTTCTCAATTCCACCAATGAGCTGATTTGGGTACGGTATTTATTAATCGTAGAAATTATCTTGTGGATCGGAAATTATGCCTTGGATTTAGCACAGCTTCCCCGACTTTTCCACTGGGAAGTCAAGGAACCTTGACGTTACATTACTTGAGGTATTAGCAATCTCTGGAAAACTATAATAAAGGTTTGGTCTAATTTGCCAAGAGTGGGAATTCCGTTGTTGGTGTCAGTGAAAAAAAGCAACGAAACACCCCAACCGAACATCAGTTTTATCCAGGGAGTCACATTAGCTGTGGTTGTACAAGTATCGGATCGCACCTACGAAGCCAAAACCCAAGAAATTGCTAAACAACTCTTGGAAGCCACACGGGAAAAGCGCTCCTTTTTTGCTCAAGTGCGCGACCAAATGCG
>DATNPT010000023.1:0-10425 GCA_036703075.1 Chroococcales cyanobacterium | reverse complement strand
AGTGGCAAAGTTGAAGGGGTCGTTTGCGTCCAAAATACGAAAGAAGACCGCTTTCAACCGATGCCAGTCATTGCTCGTACTCCAGCAGAAATTCTGGCTGCGCGGGTGAATAAGCCAACTCTCTCGCCTAATCTCTCCGTGTTGGAGCAAATCGAGCAATCTGGTATGAAGCGGCTGTTGGTGATTGGCGTCGGTTGCCAGATTCAGGCATTACGAGCAGTTGAGAAACAGTTAGGGTTAGAAAAACTCTATGTTTTAGGAACACCCTGCGTGGATAACGTTACCCGTGAAGGGTTGCAGAAATTCCTAGATACCACTAGCAAGTCACCGGATACGGTTGTGCATTACGAGTTTATGCAAGACTTCCGGGTTCACTTCAAACATGAAGATGGCTCAGTGGAAATGGTACCTTTCTTTGGCTTGAAGACGAATCAGCTCAAAGATGTGTTCGCTCCTTCTTGCATGAGCTGTTTTGACTACGTAAACTCCTTAGCCGATTTAGTTGTAGGTTACATGGGAGCGCCTTTTGGTTGGCAATGGATTGTGGTTCGCAACGATACCGGGCAAGAGATGCTGGATATGGTGCAAAACCAATTGGAGACGCAACCTGTCATGTCTAAGGGCGACAGACGCAATGCCGTTCAACAAAGTATCCCTGCCTATGACAAAGCTGTAACCCTGCCAATGTGGGCGGCAAAGATGATGGGTGTTGTAATTGAAAAGATTGGTCCCCAAGGTTTAGAGTATGCTCGTTTCTCGATTGACTCCCACTTCACCCGCAACTACCTCTATGTAAAGCGCAATCACCCGGAAAAGTTGGAGGAACACGTACCTGAGTACGCTAAGCGCATTGTCGAGCAGTATAAGTTACCCAAATCTTGAAGGAACAGTACGATCGCTCGCCCAATCAGCGATCGCGTTTCTTTGATGCTTCATCCTACTGCGAGGCAGGAAATGCGATCGCTGTTCCTACAAGTACTTTTAGACTCACAGCAGTCTATGAAAATGTTCTTTAGTTAACTTAAAGACTTCAATTAGGTTGACATTACTTAATATTCGCTCATCGCTTATCATGTGTCAGGAACTCAGTTGAGCCTAACTGCGATGAAGTGGTAAGCACAGTGCGAGACGATAAAAGAATAACTCAACCTTTCAATCGACAGTTGCCAACCGTCGGCTGGCGAGAACTAGTCGCTCTACCTGAATTGGGTATTGTGGAGATAAAAGCAAAAATTGATACTGGTGCTCGATCGTCTGCCTTACATGCCTTTGACATTGAAACATTCCAGCATGATGGAAAAACGATGGTTCGCTTCAAGGTGCATCCCTATCAGCGAGACAACTATCGGAGTGCGATCGCTCAAGCGGAACTTTTCGCTCGAAGACAGGTGCGTAATTCTGGTGGACAAGCCCAATTGCGACCTGTGATTCAAACGATAGTAGAGTTAGGCAACACTGCTTTTCCGATTGAACTGACTTTGACAAATCGGGATGTGATGGGATTCCGAATGTTGCTGGGACGAGAGGCGATACGCCGACGATTTTTAGTGGATGCAGGTAAGTCTTTTCTCCAAATGCGTGACGGCGAGTAATCAACGCTAACAGCTATAGAAACGAACGAGTATGAAAATCGCTATCTTATCCCAGGATACTTCGCTATACTCCACTCGACGCCTTAAGGAAGCAGGGGCAGCACGAGGACATGACGTGCGGGTAATCGATTACCTGCGCTGTTACATGAACATTACCTCTCACAAGCCAAGTGTCGTTTACCAGGGCAAACCCTTAGAAAATTTTGATGCCGTGATTCCCCGTATTGCCGCGTCTAAGACATTCTACGGGACGGCTGTCGTGCGGCAGTTTGAAGTCATGGGTGTGTTTACCGCGAATGAATCTCAAGCCATTTCCCGTTCTCGCGATAAGCTGCGCTGCCTCCAGATTCTCTCGCGCGAAGGTATTGGCTTGCCGGTGACTGGCTTTGCTCACTCGATTCAAGATATTGACGGTTTGATCGATATTGTGGGCGGTGCCCCTCTGGTGATCAAAATGTTGGAGGGGACTCAAGGCATTGGCGTGGTGTTGGCCGAAACTCGCCAAGCGGCTAAGTCTGTGATTGAAGCGTTTCGCGGTTTAGATGCAAATATTTTGGTACAGGAATACATTAAAGAAGCCGAAGGCATGGATATTCGCTGTTTTGTGGTGGGTGACAAGGTGGTAGCATCCATGAAGCGACAAGGGGCAGAGGGTGAATTTCGCTCAAACTTGCATCGAGGCGGAACCGCTGAAAAAATTAAATTGACGCCGGAGGAACGCAGTACAGCTGTGCGAGCGGCCAAAGCGATGGGCCTCCGAGTCGCGGGTGTAGACTTACTGCGATCGAATCACGGGCCTGTAGTGCTGGAGGTTAACTCTTCACCGGGGCTTGAGGGCATCGAGCAAGCGACTGAGGTGGATGTGGCAGGGAAGATTATTGATTACTTGGAAAAAAATGCGGTCAATGGGAAAACACGCGATCGCATTCAGTATTGAGGAATGGCACTGACTTAAGGCGAACGTTGCAGGTATTGGAAAAAAAACCGGAATTGGGGGTTTCCCCCAAACCCCCATTGGGGGACAAGCGTCTCCCCCTCTCCCCCCCGCGCAAGGGTTGATTAATGGTTAAGTCAGTGCCATTGTTCTTAAGTCAGTGACATTTGTATTAAGTGAGTAGCGAGGAACCAGTTACCAACCCCGTTGAGACATCACCAACAATCGAGATTGGGGGTGTTACTGTTGCACCCGGAGAACGCAAGCGTGCAGAAATTCCTCTCGCCTACTTACCTACACAAACATTGCTTTCTTTACCTGTGAGTGTAATCAACGGTACTCAAGTTGGAGCGAGATTGTGGCTGAGTGCGGCTATCCACGGGGATGAAATTAATGGCGTCGAGATTATTCGCCAAGTCCTCGATCGCATTAATCCTGCTACATTGCAGGGAACGCTGATTGCGGTACCCATTGTTAATGTCTTTGGCTTTATCGAACAATCGCGCTATTTGCCGGATCGCCGCGATCTCAATCGCTCGTTTCCCGGTTCCGAACGAGGCTCATTGGCATCCCGAATCGCTCACTTATTTATGACACAAATTGTCAGCCAGTGTACTCACGGCATCGATCTGCATACTGCCTCGAATCACCGCATCAATCTACCGCAAGTCCGCGCTAACTTGCACGATCCCGAAACGTATCGATGTGCGAAAGCTTTTAATGCACCTCGGTTGATTCATGCCACAACTCGCGATGGTTCTTTGAGACAAGCGGGCGATCGACAAGGCATTCCCGTGTTACTGTACGAAGCGGGTGAAGCCTTGCGGTTTAACAAGAATGCGATCGCGATCGGTGTCGAAGGCATCTTGCGAGTTATGGCAGCTTTAGGCATGATTCAGTTAGAACTGAACCCGACATCAGTAACACCACTGGAAGTTCAGGAAAGCAAGTGGGTGCGTGCGCCTCAAAGCGGTATTTTGCATTTGAATGTTGCGTTAGGTCAAACCGTTGCTCGCAAACAGTTGTTGGGTATTGTTGCTGATGCTTTTGGTGAAACCAGCGTTAAAGCGTATGCACCGTGTGATGGCTTAGTCATTGGTTGCACGCAAAATCCATTAGTTAACCAAGGTGATGGCATTTTGCACCTGGCGGTGTTGAGTGATTGACTTAGGGGAAAAGTGAAAACGGGGCAATCCCCCTATGGTTAACCCTACATGTGGTGTTCGTGCGTAAGTCCTCAATCTTCAATTCTTGGTTAGGGGCATGGCAATGCCATACCCTACAGCCGAGGAGTTTTACAATTTGTATCATCCAAAGTCCTGATGATACAGGAGTAATCTCTCTTAGCCGCTAATTCCGGAAATACGATCGAGCGGATGGAAAAAGGGATCTGAACAGAGCGGAATTTTAGCGGGAAGAAGTTCGTTGAAACCTGACGTAAACGAGCCTGTATTGGGGAAGCTTCTAAACGGGCGTTACCAAATTCTTAAAGTTCTGAGTGCCGGGGCATTTGGGCAAACCTATGTTGCTCAAGATAAATGGCTCGAGGGCATTCCCCAGTGTGTGGTTAAGCACATCAAACCCAATACTGACCATCCTAGGCAATGGCAAATTTGTCAGCGTCTATTTGCCAGAGAAACAGAAATTCTCAAGAAATTGGGTCAGCATAACCAGATTCCCCAATTTTTAGACAGCTTTCGCGATCGCCAAGGATTTTACTTAGTCCAAGAGTTGATTGTCGGCGAACCCCTCAGTGCAGAACTCCCGCTCGGCCCACACTGTAGCAACCATTGGAGCGAAGAGCAGTGCCTTGAACTTCTCAACGATGTTTTGGGCATTCTAGAATTCGTTCACGAACAGGGAGTGATTCATTGCGACCTCAAACCGAATAACTTGATTAGGCGAATCTCAGATAATAAGTTAGTGTTAATTGACTTTGGCGTTGCCTATCAAGTAGACTCCAACGCTGTTAATTGCTCGCTTCCTCCGCTTCAGGCCTCCAGCAGCAAACACAGAGCGTTGCCCGATCGGGTTAAGGAACAAAAGCCTAGAGAAGATTCATCCTCTACTGCAAAACCAGACTCTCTCTCCTCTTCACGACAGGGACGCTCAAGACAGTTAGCTGCGCCGGTTCAGCCCTTGGGATATATTCCAGCGGAGCAGTTTAGCGGTCAACCTCATATCAATAGCGACCTTTATGCACTGGGTACGATCGCAATAGAGGCGCTAACGGGACTGAGTCCATTAGAGTTAAAAACTGACCCCAATACAGGTGAACTCGATTGGCAGCATCACGTATCAGTTAGCGGAGAGTTGGCATCCGTGTTGGACAACATGGTGCGCCGCGACTTCAGAGAACGCTACCAGTCTGCCGCTGATGTTCGAGTTGTGTTGAAGCATCTGGTAATGAAGGGTCAAGAGCCAGAGGTGATATCACCGTTATCTGACTTCCCGTTGTTCGATTCTTTAACAGTTTTACAACCATCAGTGCTGCCAACAGAGGAGGAAGCGATCGCACTTCCTGCTCGGTCCCCCGATATTATCTCTCCTGAACCTGTTTTAGCAACCACTGGAGTTCAGGACAATCGTCAGCTTGGCACTAGCACGACATGGGAATATGCTCGCGAGTTGGCGAGTGCCTTTTGGCCCAAGCTACCACCAGTTTTGACAGGGTTGGGAGCTGGCATGGCAACGTCCAATGCATTGGCGATTTCGTTTGGGCTTTATACTCTACTGCATACGGCATCCTCGAATCCTGGACTCGACCTGTTGGTGAGAGCTATGGAGCAGTATCAGGAAGGAAATTTGGATGAAGCGATCGCATTAGCTAAATCCGTTCCCAATGATAGCTCAGCCTATCAAGAGTCTGTTGCTGCTGTGCAAAAGTGGCGCTCTGAATGGAGCAAGGCTTCTTTGCAGTTTCAAGCGGTTCAAGATGCATTTAATGACGGGCGGTGGCAAGATGTGTTGGAGGAAGCTCGTCAAGCTCCCAATATTGCCTATTGGCAACAACAGATCGAGCCATTTGTAGCGGCTGCGAAACCCGAACTCGAACACCAAGCTCAAGAATTACTGCAACAAGCCTATCAACAGGCGAGACAGAAAGACTTTACGGCGGCACTGAACTCACTCAAACAAATATATCCCGAAACGCCCACAGGTACCAAAATTAAACCTAAGCTCGCTGAATATCAGCAAAAGCAACAAGTTAAAGCCGATGCTTTATTACAAAAAGCTTACGAGCTAGGCGCACAACGAGACTTTAGTAGTGCTTTAAAATATCTCGCACAAATTTCTGAAGACACTCCCGCCTATGAGAAAGCTCAAATCAAGCTGGCGGAGTATTCTCAAAAGCAGGATTTTAAAGAAGCCGTCGAACAGCAAGTCATGTTAGCTGAAAAGTTACCGAACCCAGACCAAAAGATTGCTAAATTACCCCAAAATACCAAAACCTCGAAGAAGTCAGGAAACCTGAATCCTGGCAACCATTTCAAAGAGGTTAGTCCTCAACCTGTTGTGGCTACTCCCGTTAAGCGATAGAGAAGTTTTTTAGGTAGTGAAATCCAGTGATTTTGGATGCAAATACCATTAGATTTTATCCAGCTATAGTTAAGGACTTTCCGCCCAAGAGCGGACGGTCTGAAATACTCCTCTGTTAGGATTAAAACGCCACTGTGTTACTTCTAATTTTCCCCTAACATTGTTATAGAATCTGGTAATAAATTCTCGTGTTGGCAAAATATCAAACTTGACAACACTACCAGGAGCGATTGAAACCTTATCCAACAATTCTCCCTGGGGTGAGTGAAACTGATATTGGCGCAACTGCTGTTTCTGCAGATCGAAACTATATAGGGACAACTCGTTATAATTACAAGCTCCGTACTGGCTAATAGCAATGAAATCCTGACCGCTAGTAGGGTTGAGTTTGACAAGCTTGACCTGGTGGCGGTTTGAGTTGAATGTCATTTGCCCAAGATTCATCTGGTGTTGTTTGTAGGTCAACACAAAATTGCCTGAATACTCTGTATCCCCTTCTCCAGCTCCGCAATAAATATCTCCACTTTTCCGAACATAGGTCTGCGGATGCTCTGAGTAAATCAATACTTCACCCTGTTGTTGACTAGAGAAAGCAGCCTGTAAACGGGTTAGGATAAATCGATGAGAATTCGTTGATGTTTCATCGAGCTTTTGCAATGCAGTTAACTGAATTTGAGACAGGTAAGCTTTTGAGCTTAGACTACTCAACAATGTAGGTGCCAGCATTACTAACACAGTCGAACTAAATATCCAGTATTTCGGCAAGTATTTCATCTCAGACGCCCATGAACGCGAGTAAACAACGAAGCGCTGCCAGTTGTGTGAGCGAGTATTGTGCCATCCGCATTGAGCAGATAAATTTTCTGTTCTCTGCGCTAGCGAATAACCTACCTTAGGGGGATTCTTACTCTCACCTGTCAGCGAGCAGCGACCAACTGGTCACTGCTGTGTCTCAACCGAGGTTCCAACAGTAGTCGCGAAAGCAGGGCCGAGCGCTCGACCATTTGGTCTAAATAGATAAACTCTTCTGGCGCATGCGCTCCATCACCCACCGCACCCAGACCATCCAATGTGGGCGCGTAGAGGCTAGTCGTGTTGCCGTCAGACCCCCCACCGGCTGTCGCTTGCTCGATCTCAATTCCCAGTTCGGATGCGGCCTGCTGAGCCAGTTGCCAGAGCGTTTGGTTCGCTGGAGTTCTCTCCATGGGCAGACGATTGATGCCACCTTGGACAACCAGTTGAGTGCCGGGGGTAGTCGGTTGCAATCCCCGAATTGCTGCCTCGATCTGCTGGGCATCTTTCTGGTGTAACACTCGCACATCGACCACGGCTCGACTTTCAGGGGCTATAACGTTGGGGCGAATGCCACCGTCAATGGTACCGACGTTAACGGTAATCCCTCTCTGGGCGTCGTTGAGGGCAAACAACTTCTGAATCACGAAGGAAAGTTCCAGGATGGCGCTAGCCCCTTTTTCGGGGTCTAGTCCCGCGTGAGCCGATTTGCCAATGACTTGGACGGTGAAGCGACCTACGCCTTTGCGCCTCGTTTTCAGTTTCCCAGTTGGGCCTAAAGAGGGTTCCATCACAAAAACGCGATCGGCTGCTTTTGCTAATCGTCGAATATAAGCGGTGGATTCATGGCTGCCGATTTCTTCATCGGAATTAATAAAGATAACGGGAGCAACTTCGGGTTCGATCGCGTTTGCCTGGAGTGCTTCCAACGCATAGATACTCAGTACCAGTCCAGCTTTCATATCATAAATCCCCGGCCCATACATCTTTCTCTGTTTTTGCGCCAGAGGCATCTTTTCCAAGGTACCCAGAGGCCAGACGGTGTCACAATGTCCGAGGAGCAGCTGAAAGGGCTGATTTTTCTTCCGTTTGTTGGGAACAGCGAGGAGGTGTCCCCCGCTCTGGCGACCCACAATGTGTCGGACGCGGTACCCTCTGTGTTGTAATGCCTCCTCAAGAATTGCTAAAACCTTTTTCTGGGCGGTAGGTACCGTGGATGGGGATTCTACCTCAACTAATCTTGCTAATAAGTCAGTCATTTCTGGCTGACGACGATGAAGGTAGTCCAGAAGTTGCTGAGATATCTTGGGAGGTATAGAGTTACTTAGCATTACTGCTTAAAGCCAAAGTGCAAAGGAAAGGAAAAGCTTTGCTTGATAATAACAACAACAAAGTCGGCGGACGGTGTTGCTGAATGAAGGGATAAATTGCGGCGGGACTAGCACGTCAAGTCTCTTGCGTGGATGAGAGCGATCGCCCCCTCCATGTCCACCCCCAGCCGGTTTCCGTCTTGATAACTGAAGCAACGGCAATGATAGCAACCAGTAGCCCTCCCAAGCCTTGAAGCCACCAGTATTTTGGGGGAGTATCTAAGGCTTGGGTGGTTAGCGATCGCAACTTGTACTGGAGGATAATCGCGATCGAAGCTAGACAAAGCGCCAACCAGTCAAGAGTTTTCCAGCCAATTAAAAGACTTTTACCAAGCACGATTACTAATCCTAGCCAGGGAATCGAATAGATGCTCAACATAACCAAAGCTAGGAACAACATGAGCCACAAGCTCTTCTGTGCACCTGAGTATAAATTTTTAGTCCAGCCCTCCCAAAGTGCTTTCCCAGAGGAGTACATCCGCAGAGACGCTAAATCTCGCCCCAAAGCGTATTGCAAACTCAAACCGTTGTGTTTAATCAGTCGCGCCAGCGCTACATCCTCAGCAACATGGCTGGCAACAGCTTGATGTCCTCCGACTTGCTCATAGGCTGAACGCCGAAACAGCATAAATGGTCCGGCGGCAAAAGCTGTCTTTGTTTTTGGGTTTTTTACAGCCGCAGAGTTCAAAGAAATCAGCAGATTAATAAATATTAGTGGCTGTACCAACCACTCGAATAAAGACCCGCAGACGAGTGCTGGAATACAGTTAAGCAAGTCAATTCGTTCTGATGCTGCTGCTTGAATGACGGCTTCAATTGCCCCGAACTTAAGTCTGACATCAGCATCAATGAAGAGTAGGAATTCCGCGTTACATCGTTCAGCCGCTTGAGCACAAGCCCAGTTTTTGCCAATCCACATTTTTGTTTTGGGTCGAGGAAGTCCAGGTAGAAGTTTCAGCCGTGAATCACCCAGATTTTGCTGAAGGGTTTTGAGGATTGTGAGAGTGTCATCCGTAGAGCAATCGTCTACTATCCAAACTTCAAGATTGTTAGCTGATAAGTCTGTGCTATCTAAAACAGAGGTAACGCAATCTTGGATATTATCTGCCTCATTATAAGCTGGAATAATTACAGAAATTTTCGGACAATTTAAATTGACAAAATCTTTAGATATTAAGTAAGGAGATGGACTAAGTTGAGCGATTTGGGTGACTGCACGTTGAAAATGAGCTAAGTAGCCAGTCAGAATGGCCAGAGAAAAGCTTAAAAATAAGAGCAGAATTAAAGTGTCATTCATCATCTGAACCATTATTAGGTTGAGACATCAAGGCGAAATGCTCTAACAGCAGTCGGTGAATGAAGATGTAACCACCGCCAACTTTTTGCAGGAAGATGCGAGTTGTGGCGTAGTCGAGAAAACGCGCATAATTCCACGGAGTACTATCACTTTTCCAGAGGATTACACGCAGAATAAAGTGTTGGATGCTCACTAACCCTGAATTATCTCCACCAACCAGGCTACTTAACAACCCAACCATCAACCCAATCGTCAGCACAAAAATTAGCCCATCCCTAGGATGATTTCCATAATAAATCCACCAAATTACTTCTGGATGCTGATGGTAAATCCACCAAGCCAGCGCACTAATTATTCCACCAATCGTTCCACTAATTGCAAACAACTTAGCCGAATTTAAAGTTGACCTCCAAATTCCCTGATTAGGAAAAGTTTTTCTCTCTACCTCGGGTTCTTTCTTGAAACCCAAAATTAACCCAATGAGCGCTCCAACAAACAATCCCAGACTTAGCAATCCCAATCCTATGTTAGAGATGTTTCTATAAAGGCTTTGTAGGTCTATATTAGGTATACTTTTCTGGTGAAAACCTGGCAAAATCGCAAATTTCAAAAAGTTTTCTAACCAATTATTTGATATATTATCTAATTTACAAATCACAATAAACAGCCCAGAAATCAGGAGGGCAATCCCAGAAATTAGACCACCTATCATCCCAATTATCCACTTCTTTTTGGCTTCTAACCAAGACCATCTCACCGCATCTACTGGCTCTATTTCTTGGTTATTTAGTCGCTGGAAAATTATCCCAAAAATAATGCCAAAAATTACCACATTTACAGGTTGGGGTGTCTGTGGGACTATGAGTAAACTAATTAGCCCAAATATCAGGGCAGATATTA
>DATNPT010000070.1:0-11380 GCA_036703075.1 Chroococcales cyanobacterium | reverse complement strand
GAACTTGTCTGTACGTATCCGTACATGAGAATTTTTTGTCTGGCTTTATACTAGCTGACTTAACCAAAATCTCTTTCTTTAGAAAGTAACCCAATAATTCTTAAGAGAGCGGCGAGCGGTTTTTCTGGAGAATAGGATTAATCTGTAACCTAAAATATTCTGTTTACTCTAGAAATAAAAAAAGTTATAAACAGCTATGAAACTTCACGACAACCTCACCCCAGTCCCAATTTACTTACAAAAAAATTAGTTGAATACGACGTAATTCCAGATGGCTTTGGTTGGCATATTCACAAGTATTACACCTACTTTTGATTTTTAAAATATTAAGGAATTGAACAGAGTTATAGCATGTGAGATTGTCCAGAGAGAGAGTAATCATGAATTCAATTAAGCTAAGACTTCTCGGTGATGGCAGACCCGGTTATCGGCAACTACTCAGATTTTCAACAGTTGTGCTGGTCAACGGAAATTTGATTGTTGATTGTCCGCTACGTGATGATGCAATAGCTTTGCATCATCAGTTTGCTTCTGATTTATACCGAATTGCCTCTCGACTAAAAGTCATCAAATCTATCGAAATTAGAGGCAATGGGGAAACCATTTATAGCCCTAGCGATTTGGAATGAGTTGTTAAGAATTACTCCAGATTAATTAAACCTAACTTAACACTGTATTCATTTACATAACCTCAATTAACAGAATTTCTCATCTATCTATAGGTATACAGGTGGAAAGTGGTAGAAATGGTAGATTTCATAGATATGCGAGAGAAACTTTTACCCGGCTGCTAGGCTCCTCAATGGAAGGCGACTGTTTTTTGTCAAAGATGACTGGCCATATGCAGATGAACCACCAAATTTCTATAAAAGAGTATAAAAATTTACATCCAGAACAGTGGGTACAGGTGTACGGCGTTATCTCTAATTGCTACAAATACATAAATACCTGTCAGGCATATCAAATTCAGACCATACTAGAAATCCTCTCCTGCGGTTGGTTCGAGGATATATTTCTGTACCCAGTTGACGAAGAGGAAGGCTCATTAGCCATTGGAGAGTTCATAAAAACTGGTGGTAGAGTCCGATCGATTCGATAAAACTAGCTTTATTGATTCATTGCTGGAAATTAGTTAAAAATACTAAATAGTCATGCTCAAGGCAACAGGGTCGAAAAATCAGCTATACTTCGGGCGGTCAGCTTTCTCAACTCGGCTATATTGAAGACATAGAAAGGGAAAGACCACAATTAATTACTAATCGAAATTAAGCAGTGTCAGCCAAAAGAGCTAACAATTTTTGGAGATAAATGGATAAATAAAAGTGACAGGGATATTTCGCGTAACATTAGCGCGTAGACAATTTCTGTCAGAGATAATGGAAGTACTAGGTCACTTGTTAGCTGATTTGAGGCACTTCCAACTTAATTTCTGTCCTGGTTGGCAAAGTTGCCAAAAATTTGGAGAACGAGACAGACGTTTGAGTCAATCACGAGTTGAAGAGCGATCGCATGAGCTTTCAGGCGGACAGTCTAACTCTTCAACTATTAATGGTTGAAACCTGATGTCCCCAGGTTCAATCGACACTCTTCTCCACCAGTCTGGCAACAGGAGGAGCCAAAACTTCCCCAGGGAGACAGAACGCTGCTCGTGAACAAACACCAAGGGCAGGATAGCGACTAGTCGGAGGACAGCGGAGAGGGCAAACACCCCTGGCAAGCCACCGAGATCGGTCAGAGTTGCAAGAAAGCCACCCACCGTAATTCCCATCGCCCCAGTCACACCAGGAACTGCCGCCGCGATCGCAAAATAAATCGACTGATGCAATAACGGTGCTACTCCCATGAGAAGATTGTTACTACACAGGTCAATCGCTGCCCACGTTCCACCAGCGACTACGTGCAACAAGGGAAACCAGACCCACAGAAAAATTGGAGCGGTTCCAGCTTCTAGCCACAGGAGAGGCGTTAGAGCCACCAAAATTCCCACGACTATCATGATCGGGCGATTCCCAACCCGGTCAGCTAGCTTGCCCCAAAAAACCAGCATCAGCAAGTTAGCACCTGCTCCTAAGCTGTTATAGATCGTTACCACACTGATATCTATACTCAGGTTATCCAGCAAGTAGAGGTTAAAGAAGGGCGCACAGACGTTAACGGCAAAGCTCCAGAAGCCCAAATAAACCAAAAGCTTCAAAAAATTAGCGTCCTTGAGGAAGCTAAAAATTGTCCCTATGCGTGACCTTTCGCCTGTCTCTAAATGCTTGGCGTGGAAAAGGGCTGGGTTCACATCGGTCATAAAGAACTGACAAACCAGACTGGTAATGCCTAGCCCAATTCCTAAAACCAAGATGGCGCTGTAACCTTGGAGCCTTCCACCAGGCCAGTGCGATACCACTAGAGCCAGCAACGGCACACCAATGAGATTTGTCAAACTGACAGCACTATTGCGAAAGCCAAAATATCGCCCCCGCAACCGCCCAGGCACTAACGCTGCCATCCAGCTCAGCCAAGAAGCACGACCGAAAGATTCCAAAAGCTGAGTTACCCAGATAATCGCTAATGTCAACTGCACGAGCTGATGGCCAGCAAGATGGAAGGAGCCTCCCAACCCTATTGCTAGCACGAGAATCAGCCACAGCAGTCGCGACGGGCCGAAAACGCAAATGGAATACCCGTAACGGCTCTGCATCCGGTCTGCTAAATAAGCTCCGAACGGCTGGAGCAGATTTACCAGCTGAGGAATAGAAGCGAGCATCCCAATTTCCACCGGGCCAGCACCCAGATCCAGTAAGAAATTACTGAGCAACGCGCCGCCGATGATACTGTAGAAAAGCGTACCAAAGACACCTTCAAGAGTTAATGCTCTGAGAGTTGAGCGAGTTTCCGGCTTGGAAAGTTTTAGAGGTGGGTTGGTTAGTAGTACCGTCTCTAATGAGGCTATATCCTCTTGGATTTCCTGATGGGAAAGAGGTTTCGTTTCAAGTTCGCTGCAATCGTCTTCTTTTTCGAGCATGTTGGATAGTCAATATTTACTTCCTTCCCAGCAGAAGAATATTTATGCAAGGGTCTAACGAAAAAGCGATCGCTTTTGGTATTGCACGATCGCTTGCTCTCCAACCATGAAAGCCAATCCGCTACGAGCTTGCCTCATCCTGTAGTAAGTTCTATAAATAAAGCGATCGCGCTTGCACGAATGAAACCAAGGCGATCGTCTCTCGATGAAACGACTAAAACTAGGTCGAAATTTCTTTGCTATCTCCTGGCTTTGAGGGCCATCGAACAGACACAACGGTAGAATCGACCTCAGCACACCAACAATGGGGTACACCTGGAGACCAGATAACGTAGTCCCCTTCACGAGCCAGTAAAATCTCTTGCTCCGGGAATTGAAGGCGAAATCGCCCGTTAATAAGGATGGAAAGTGTAGTTGCTTCGACGTTCGCTGCCCACTGAGTTCTTTCGTCTCCTGCTTTGTGGACACCCCATTTCACTTCTAGAACAGAAGTTGAACGAGGGTCATCGGTCGGAGCGATAAAGTGACCGATGAACCAACCCCAGCGGCTTGCTCCTTCAACACTGGCATTTCCAAAAACAACGTTAGGCGGCATTAACTAATTTTTTCCTAAAAGAGAGCCACTGATACCAATAATGTTATTTATTACACTTCTAACTGATTTAAAAGACTATGTCTTAAGAAGTATCTCTAGATTAACTGTGCTCAATATTACACATCTAGTTCATACAAAAATTATTCGCTAGATAGAATTTCATAGAGGAAGAGAGCGCTATATTCTTAGGTATCTAGAGATTATTCTCTTCAAAATATATATTTTACAATCTGCCAATCGAGAGAAATCATGCAATTTCAAATTGAATGCAACAGTTTTTTAAAGAATTCCAAAACTTGCTTAACGTGCAAGGAGAAGTTTGAGCTAAACGAGGCAAGAGTTATTGTCTGCAACGAGCGGGGTGATAGCTATGGAGATATCTGTCCTCAGTGTATAGCGATGGGTTTTAATTGGATCGGGAGTCAGCTTCAACAGCTCAACCAGAGATTTTAGATTGAGTCTTGGACTTGGAATCTAGCAGTTTTCAATTGACTGCATACAGGTTGTTTGTAAAAACCTAATGATATCGTGCCTCTACCAGGTGGTTTACGCAACACCTCCAACCGCCCTAGTCAATTTTTTAGATGCGATCGCAAACATCTGACAGCTTATAGCCGTCACCACAATTGTTAGGACATTTTTTTTGTTGCCTGTTCCCCGTTCTCTGTTCCCTTTACAGCAAAATATAATGTCCTAACCGATATGTCCGTTGCTATATATAAGAATGACGATGCGGTACCATTTTTAACTAGGAGGTAACACCTCCCACTCTATAGCGGATAGTTGCGATCGCATCTGTTTGCAGAGTAAGAAAAGCCGGAAAGGCAGTGTTTTAGAAGCAACTGCCTTCCTTATAGGTATATGTTACGGCGGGTCTTTATCCATGCCGCTGCTGATGCCACTGCCATGCATGAGCTACGATATCCTTTAGGTTTGGGTATTGAGGATGCCAACTCAAAACTTTTCTAGCTTTATCGCTACTGCCGACTAAAACAGGTGGGTCTCCAGGTCGGCGATCGCATTCCACAATCTTGATATCTTTCCCTGTCACTTCCTTGGTCGTTTCTATCACCTCTCGGACAGAAAACCCACTACCATTCCCTAAATTAAATACCTCACTATCTCCCTCTTTAACTAAGTATTCTAGACCTAAAACATGGGCTTGTGCCAAGTCAGTGACGTGAATATAATCTCGAATGCAAGTGCCGTCTCTAGTCGGATAATCCGTGCCAAAAATTGATACGGACTCCCGTTTGCCCAAAGCGGCGAAAAGTACCAACGGAATCAGGTGAGTTTCAGGTGTATGGTCTTCACCGAGCAACCCAGTTGGGTCAGCGCCTGCGGCATTAAAGTAGCGGAAAGAGACTGACTTTAAACCGTAGGCTCGATCGAAATCAGACAACATTCGCTCCACCATCCACTTCGTTGTTGCATAGGGACTGATGGGGTCTTGAGGGTGGTCTTCAACCAGGGGAATCGTCTTCGGTACCCCATAAAGAGCGCAAGTAGAAGAAAAGACAAACTTATTGATCGAGGCTGCCACCATCGCTTCTAAAAGCGTCAGGGTACCTGCGACATTGTTGCGGTAATATTTAGCTGGGTCAGTGACCGATTCACCTACAGCAATATAGGCGGCAAAATGCATCACTGCCGTGATGTTGTGCGTTGTAAATAGTTGGTCGAGGAGGGAGCGATCGCTAATATCACCAACAATTAACTTAACCTTCAAGACCTGTTCCACAAGTTCTCGATGTCCATAGGATAGGTTATCCAGAACAATTACCTCGTAACCTGCCTGAGTAAGAGCTAATACAGCATGGGAGCCAATATATCCTGCCCCCCCTGTTACTAAAATGGTAGATTTTTCCTGAGACACGTTTACTTCTTCCTAATCTAATAAGAGGCTGGAGACTGGGAACTGGGCTAAAATCTGTGCCTGATGGCTCCGCTACACTAACCCAACTCCCAATCAGCGATCGCTAACATTTAAAATCGTTGGCGCTCATCGAAGTACCGGGACATAGCATTGTCAAGGCTGGGGAGTAGGACACCCCGCTCACTACCGAGAACGCTGTAAGTTGGGCGGGGAGCGGTAAGACCAAGTTCTCGCGTAGGACGAGCTTCGATACGAGATGCATCAACACCAGCCATAGAAGCAGCCAGTCTTGCCAACTGTGCCCACGCGATCGCGCTGTTATTAGCCAGGTGCCACAAGCCGTACTCGCCGTCAATTAACAAATCGAGACTAGTATGCACCAGATCCGGCACATAGGTAGGTGAAACCACCGAATCCTCTGCTGCCACGAAAGCCTGCCCAGCGCTCAAATGACGCAGCGCAATGGTAACGAAATTATATTCATCCCACGGCCCGAAGAATGCACTGGTGCGGATTACCAGCGCTGAGGGATGAGCCTTTAAGACCCGTACCTCAGCTTCAGCCTTGCTGCGCCCATACACATTCAGGGGCGCGACTGCGTTGCTTTCTAGATAAGGGATGGCACAAGTTCCGTCGAATACAAGGTCTGATGAGAAAGTCAGCAGTGGCACTCCCCGCTTCGCGCAGCTAGCGGCGAGGATGGCTGGTCCCTCAGCGTTCACGCGCAAGCAGGCATCAGGTTCGCGCTCTGCATCATCCACCCGAACATATCCGGCAGCATTCACCACCGCCCAAGGATTCAATTGAGTAAGAGCCTTATCCACCGATGCCGAATCAGTAATGTCCATCTCGTGGCGTGTCAAGAGGTGGTATGAGATGCCTCGGATGTCACATAGACGGGCAAATGCCTTGCCAAGTGTCCCTCTCGCTCCAATGATAGCGAGTGGACGCACTGATTTTCGATTGTCCGTTGTCCATTGCCCGTTGTCCAACCTTCCGCCTCCGGCTCCCTCCTTAGCAAGGGGGTTTGGGGGAGTAACCACTGACGACTGACAAGTCACCGACGGGTAGAACAGCCGCTCAGGTCGATGCCACCATCCTGGTGTGTCAAGTAGCGGGTGATCTGGCTTGCGCCCAGTTGCTAAATCGCGTAGCATCCGGGCAATTGCTGTGGGTCGGGGACGTGGACCACGCAGATCGAACACCCCTGGCTCGTAGTGACCCTCAGCACGAGTCACTAGACTATTCCAGTCGTAGGCACCAAGGAGAGACCAAGCCGTCACGGCACGCACATCCACGCCCTCGTCCCGCAAAGAAACTGCCCCGTCCCAAACTTCTTTCAACCAGCGCAGTTGCTCTTCACGGGTGCAGCCGAGGTGTACTTCAGTTACAGCCAGTGGCAGCTCATAACGTTCCCATACCTCTTTCATCAGTGCGCGTGGTCCGGCTGTACCCTCGGCACAGACACGTACTGCCTCTACGTCTGCGTAGCTGTGTTTCCCATTACCTCCATGTGACGAAGTCGGGTAGCGTTCTGTGCGCTCATCAAGGAAGCGTTCGCTCGTCACGTAATGGTTAATCCCGATTACATCCGGCGGACAGAACGTGTCTAAGAACGGCTCAAGTTCGCCCTCACTAATGCCGAGCCATCGCAGGTAGCCCCACATCGGATGGTCGCGGTTTACACGACCAGACAGCAAATCGAAGGTCAACCAACGACGCTCATTCTCAAACTCTGCCTGATACGCGAGTAACAGAGTGCTGTGGGTTTTACCCAAGTCCTCCGTCTGCACCAACTGCGCGGCAGGGTTGACCTCGCGAATCGCCTGCATTGAGAGTACAGTGGCGCGGCACTCCGTAAGCAAAGCACGAGCGAAGGTTAGCCCATCCCGTCCATGAGGATACCAATGACCATACATTCCGCTAAATCGTGCTGTGGTCAGTGGCTCGTTAACGGGTGTGTAATTTTCTACCCACGGATAACGCTCTGCAACCGCACGGGCAAACTTCGCAAGTTGCTTGGGGAAGGCTGGATCGATCAGGCTGGTATGGCGGGGACCGCTGCCGTGGTGAACCAGACCAACTATTGGGCGGATACCGAGTTCGCGCAAACGCCTCAGCCGCTCCGAAGCCCACGACCAGTCAGCAGTTTCTAATCCGTTGGGCGCAGTCCGCTCCCACAGCACTGGGTAGCGAATGGCACTTATACCTAGTTCAGCAAACAAGTCGAGGTCTTCTAGGCGTGTTGCGTGACCGTTTCGCTCCAACTGATCGAAATACTGGTCGCCCACGCGGTTAACCGTGCATTCGACTCCAGCCCACACCTCTAGGGGTGGGATAGTGATTGGCTCTCTCTTCATTAGATTTAGATTAATGTCCTGCTACAGGGGTTACCTATTAGTTAATGGCTGTATAGCGATTCTCACTTGGGGGAAATACAGCACTCGTTTTTTGTTCATGGTTCATGGTTCATAGTTCTCACGCTATGAACTATGAACGGGCGCTTCCTACGTTCAGCATTTTTTTTGTGAGATGACGCCCAATGAACTATGAACCAGGAGCATCAGGATGTACTCCATGCAACTGAGAACCTCTGTAGATGCACCCTGTGATGATTCAACGCTCAAGCAAATTGTTTTATCAAAATGAGGAAACTGAACTTGTAGGATGTGAAGCAATACTTCTGGGTTACTAATGTTCAATCCTGGAAGATCCCCCTAACCCCCCTTAAAAAGGGGGGCTTTGTTTCCTTCTTTTTAAGGGAGTTTTACTTTGATTTTTCCTAGCCTTGAAATAAATTGGAAAGGAGCTTCGTCTCCCACTTTTCAAGGGACTTTTACTCCGAGTTTTCTTGACCTTGAAATAACTTAGACAGGGAGGCTTTGTTCCCCCCTTTTTAAGGGGGGCTAGGGGAGATCGAACCTTCCTCTGTTATCTTTTATTCCTGCCTACGAAAGTCTTCCCGCAGATCCCACGCGCTGTTTGGCACTAATTTGTTTGTAAACAGTGAGTGCTTGAGCCACACATTGATCCATGTTGTAGTACTTGTAGGTCGCCAATCGTCCTACAAAATATACTCCTGGTGTTGCATCAGCTAGCGCCTTGTATTTCTTGTAAACTTCGGCGTTCTCTGGACGCGGTACGGGGTAGTAAGGGTCGCCCTCGGCGCGGGGGAATTCGTAGACGATGCTAGTTTTGGAGTGTTCTTGTCCCGTGAGGTACTTGAACTCCGTGATGCGGGTGTACAGGTGCTCGTTGGGATAGTTCACGACTGGCGCTGGCTGAAACACTTGCTTGTTGTGGGTTTCGTGCTTGAACTCCAGCGATCGGTATGGCAGCTTGCCATAGCGCATGTCGAAGAATTCATCAACTGGCCCGCTATAGACCATCTCACGGCAGGGGATAGCCTGTTGAATTTCACGGTAATCTGTGTTGAGCATCACCTTGATGTTCGGGTGGTTCAACATGTTCTCAAACATCCGCGTGAAGCCATGCAGTGGCATCGCTTGGTAGGTATCCGTGAAATAGCGATCGTCGCGGTTGGTGCGGGTTGGGATACGGGAGATGACTGATTTGTCAAGTTCCGATGGATCGAGTCCCCATTGCTTGCGAGTGTAGTTACGGAAGAACTTCTCGTAGAGTTCCCGTCCTACCTTACTCACCACAACATCTTCTGATGTGCGGATGTACTCTTTAGGTTCAGCGATTGAGGCAAAGAACTCTGGAACCTGGAACGAGGTGAGGTTCAGTCCGTAGAGCTTGTTAATGGTGTCGAGGTTGATGGGAATCGGAAGGAGTTGTCCATCTACGCTAGCAAGGACACGGTGTTCGTAGGAGCGCCACTCGGTAAAGCGTGAGAGGTACTCAAAGACATCCCGCGAGTTGGTATGAAAGATGTGAGGGCCGTATTTGTGGACGAGGATACCTGAACTGTCGTAATGATCGTAAGCGTTGCCGCCAATATGGCTACGCTTATCTACAACCAGAACTTTCTTACCCAACTGATTGGCAATGCGTTCAGCAATCACGCTCCCAGAGAACCCCGCCCCAACAACTAGATAATCGAAAACGAAGTCTCTCGTAACGATGCTAGGGGGTTCGTTGAGGTCTATCACTTCCCGGATCTTTCCGTTTGTCGAAGGAGACAGGGCAGCAATGCTCCTTTCAAGCCGCGTTCCTAACGCCGACTCAATCAGTTGCATCATCGAACTCCAAGTGCGATCCCAAGAAATCTGCTCCAGGAAGCCATCAACGCGATCGAGCCATCCTGATGCGTGAGTATCCTCACGCATCGCAGCTTCAGCGGCAGCAACAAACTCTGCAACTGTGTCTGCAATTCGCACCAAGCGTTCCTGCCCATAGGGACGAACGACATCTCGAATCGAGGTAGAGACAACTGGCTTACCTGCGGCAAGGTACTCTGGAGTTTTGGTCGGGCTAATAAAGCGGGTTGACTCATTGCGTGCAAACGGCAGCATCGCCAAGTCCCATCCAGCTAGATAAGCAGGCAGCTCTTTATAGTTTTTACTGCCCAGATAATGGATGTTCTCGCGGCGTGGCAAACTTGCTGGGTCGATTTTGACAACTGGTCCAATCATGACCAAATGCCAGTCAGGTCGTGTTTCGGCAATCCCCTCAAGCAATTCGAGATCCATCCGTTCGTCGATTACGCCGTAGAATCCAAGGCGCGGATGGGGAATGTTCGCTTGGTCATCTGGCTCTTCTGTAAAAGTTCTTGCCTGTGCGAAATGCGGCACCTCTACACTACTGGGAAATGCATAGACGTTTTCGTGCTGGTCGCGCTTGGCTTCGTAAAGGCTCTGTCCCCCAGTAAACACTAAGTCTGCACGGCTAAATAGTTCAGCCTCGCGTTCTCTCAGCACAGGGGATGCTCCCTTAAACGCAGACAGCTCATCCATGCAATCGTACACAACTGCTAGGGGTTCTAAGTGGCGTGTAAAAGCCCTAGCCATGGGCGTGTAGTACCAACAGATGTACTTGCTAATCTCGTGTTCTGCAAACAGAGCATCAATCAGTACCTGTTGAGCCGCGTTTGCCGCTTCCTCACTCGATCCCTCTGGTAAATGGGGTACTACCACCCAGACTCCACTGTCGTGCTTGGTGACATCCAGCCAGCCAACTCCCCCTATCTCCTTGGCCGTTTCGGGAGGTACAGAGGTGTCGGAGCTAAGAATTGGCTCTTCGATAAAAAAGACCCGCCGTCCTTGTGCAAAACGAGTCAAAAGGTGTTGAGGTCTTTGGAATACAAAATTCCAACGCAAATGAGACAAGCAAACGAGATCGGGTGCCTCTTTTAAGGTATCGGAACTATGAAAGCCTTTGTTAGATAAGTGTAGAAATGAGGATTCTTGCGTTTCTGTATTAGATGTATGTGTAGAGGATATATTTTTCTTCAAACTACTCGATTTGTATTGCCCCTCTTGCTTTCCTTTACGCATCTGTGATGAAACGTTATTGCTGGCATTACCGTTCTTGATTTGACCGTTGTTTTTGGACATAAACTTCTGAGTAGATTTATTGTTGCAAACTTGAAGTTTTTAGTTTTTAAGAATGGCGGTGTCTTCCGAAAGCCACAATTTGACCAGAGCAAAGCGATGGTTTATTAGCTACACAGGGACGAATAATTTGAGGATAAAAAACAAGGATTTTTGGGCTATTTTTTCAACAAGCTATCCGAATGCATCGTGTACGGTCAAAACCCAAAACATCGTTCTTCTAATTACCCTGTAAAAACTTCCACTGCTGTTTGCCCTTCTTAAAATCCGCCGATCGCTTTCAACAACAATAGCCGTTACTATTCCACTTCTCGTCTATCTAAGGAATAGAATTCTTTATCTCTAAAGAATTAATAAAATATTAAATTAATTTGTAATTG
>DATNPT010000069.1:0-3893 GCA_036703075.1 Chroococcales cyanobacterium | reverse complement strand
ATTGGGTTCAGTATCAAATAAAGATAGCGGTACTTGGTAACTCCAGTCCGGCTTGACTTGGAGATTAACAGATTGCCGATAACGAGCGAGCTGATCGTAACGGAGAATACCCCGAACAATCGCCTGTTCCTGTTCTTCTTGAACTTCAACTATGACATAGAAATGAGCAACAAATTCTGGTAAATCAATCGCGGCTCTAGGGACACTGACTAATTCATCAGAAGAATTTTCAGTGGCAATCAAACAAAGAGTAAATTCAGAAATTCTAAGATTGCAAACGGCTTCAATAAAATTGGCATACTGAGGCTGCAATATCGAAATATTGTGCCAATCAATGCTTAAGTCAGATACCCGTTCGGCCAACCACTGAACAAAGCCAAGTAACGCTAGCATATTGAAGTAACGTTGCCACTGATGCATTTCACCAGTGACGCAATCGCTAAGTTGTGAGGCTCGCTCGAAATGCTCTGGTTCCAGCCAAACTACCTCGGGGTACAAACGTCTCAAATCCGTTGAATGAGTTAGATTAGTCATGACCTGACTCCTTTAAAGGTGGCATTAATTTCTGAATTGTGGGTGCTAAATTTTGCATGCAAAACATCCTAATACTAACTTTATGAGAATTTAAATTGTTACTAAATCTTATATTTACTAATTGAGCTGATTTAAAGCTGGAAGAAGTGAGCGAATTGGAAATCAACGGTAATCTTATATTATTCATAATTCATCCTTCATGATTTTCCAGGTATTGGCAAAGATGCTGAGCATAAAAGCTTCCCATTGAGCCGTTTTTGACTGTTCTGATTTCTGCTGATGCCTGTAAAAAAACCTGTTCATCAACAAAGGCTTCCAACTGCTGCATCAGGTTGCTTAGATAATCGGGAGCGGGAGGAATGGTGGTCAGACCCAATTCTTCGGCTTTTTTCAAGATGCAGTGGAGAAGCTTTTCCACAGTTAGAAATCGGACTTTACTCAGAAGCTCTTCTGGCTGTAACAAGCGACTCACTTGAGATTGGGTCATGCCTAAGCGTTGTGCGATCGCTTGTTGAGACATCCCCTGAGAGTAGAGAAGTTGCAGACCTAACTTCACCTGCGGTGCAAAAGCAGCACGTCGTGGACTTTTCAATACAGCGTTAATGCGATCGCGAAATCCTTGTTCGATACTCTGCTGCAAACACTCCAAAAATTGCTGAGAGCAGAAATCCCGCAATTCCTGCTGTTCAATTTCATCTAAATCGTTCCTAGACTGCGGGTCAGGAAACTCTTTAGTCATCACTTCTCCAGTACTCGAATCAATCGCCTCGAAAGGTTCCGTCAGAGGAGCTTGATACTGACGCAGTTGCTTGGCTACTCGTTTAAGCGATCGCATCAGATCTTCTGGAGAGTTAATGTTCGCACCCCGTTCTCGCAAGCCGTTGAGCATTTCCTTGAGCTGGTCTTGGGTGGGGTATGGACATCCTCTGACTCCATGTGGACGCTGATTGCGTCTGTCCCGCCGGTAGACCGCATGGAAAACCTCGACTAAATCGCGATCGCTTGGGTATCCCAAAGGTTCGAGTTGTTCGGCTCTGGCTCGATTTAACAGCGCCCAGTCGCTGAGAAGCTGAATTCCATATTCCAACAAAAAATTCTTAATTTCTTGATTTTGTCGAGTTTGATAGTGAGTCCAACTCCCTAAACTCGATCCAGCATTGAGATCGAATTTACGCAAAATTTCAAAAGTAAAAAAACTGTAGTGACTTTTCTGTTTTCTTCCATAGCTATCCAGAATAATTTGAGTTTTTCCATCACTGTCTAAGAGGAGTTGAGTCCTACCATCATCATTCAAAACAAAAGGTAATAGATCGGGAAGAGCAAAACAACTGTGGCTACCAAATTGGCTAACCAGTTTGATGCAAGCTTCCTTGATGAAGTAGGAAATATAGCACCGAAGACAAAGATTTGCTGCCGCACAGAGCGAGGTATTCAGTGAAAACTCCTCTGTGCGAAAGTAGGACAACAGTGAAGCTTGGATCTCCCAGTCTTGCTGCTGTGATAAGTTGGCTAAACTAGTTAGTTCCAGAAATTGTTTTTGGAAAAACTCTTTTGCTGGACGCACAACCTGACCTTTGTACCCGCGTCCTTCGCTGGTATCGATGACAAAAATTTCCCAGTATCTTGATGGAGCAACCATAGGGGTTCAGACCTACCGAGCTTCTTAACCAGCTGCTTCAATATATAGATGCAATCGCTTTGAGCTTATGCACTTCTAAGACAGCTTGGCTATAACTTTGCCACCATAGTAGATGCAAGTCCGTGCGTCTATAAACAACTTAATGCTCTAGACGACACCAACGCGAAAGCGGAAAGCCCTATTTCATTCACCCCCAAAGCACCACAAGAATGCCAGTAGACCAAGCACTAGGGTCAGTGACGTGAAAGGCTTTAATGTATTCAAGAGGTCTATGGGAACTAAGACAAGAACTTCTGAAAATAGCCAACTACTGAAGAGTAGCAGCGTAATTAAGATGACGAGAGACACAGTATTCCTAGCCCTCCAATACCGTAATCCAGTCTGAAACATGAATGTGGCAGCTAGCAGATTGTCACTTACCACATCACAACTGTACAAGTCTAGATCGGACAATAGTAGATAATTTGATCGGTATTACGTACTGGACTGGAGAAAGAACATTGTTCCCAGTCTTTATGAGGAGGGTTATGGCAAATGCTGCGATTAACTGGTAGAGAGATTGTGGGATTAATTGCAGCCTTAAGTGCTACTCCGGTTTTTGCCCAAGCTGCCAATTTTGCTAGCTTGAGTTTAGCACCCGGCTTTCAGCCAAGAGCTGGAACAGTTTCTGGTAATACAGGAGGCTCCTACTCGTTGTCGTCAATTGCGAATCGCGATCGCAAAAACAATCCTTGTATTGGTTTTGGAGCCGACACTCCCGACCACATTATGACTTTAGAGCGAGACTTTTCCAATCTGACTGTGCACGTCAAAACGCGGGGAAAAGATACAACGTTGCTCATTCAAGGTCCAATGAATAGTCCTAGCCAAACTGTACGTTGCGGCGATGATACAGGTTCCAGTAAAGACGCCAGCATACAGGATACTAACTGGAAAGCAGGACAATACAGGATTTGGGTAGGGTCTATAGAGTCTGGCAGTCGATGGAACTACCTGTTGACTGTGCGACAGCAGTGAGGAACGGATAAGATAGTTTGTAACTTGTGTTTAACCATTCATGGGGTAACTTAGTTGTGCTATCTGCCCTTCTGACTGACTTTCGCATCATCTTTGAGCGCGACCCAGCCGCTCGTAATTGGCTAGAGGTTCTCTTCTGCTACCCCGGTTTGCAGGCACTGCTACTTCATCGCATCTCGCATCGATTACACACGCTCGATATCCCCTTCATCCCTCGATTAATTTCCCAGCTTTCTCGCTTTTTAACTGGCATTGAAATCCACCCCGGCGCAAAGATTGGTAAGGGTATCTTCATCGATCACGGCATGGGTGTTGTGATTGGTGAAACCGCCATCATCGGAGACTATGCTCTGATTTACCAAGGCGTTACCCTTGGCGGTACTGGGAAGGAATGTGGCAAGCGACATCCTACTTTGGGACAAAATGTTGTAGTCGGTGCTGGTGCTAAAGTTCTGGGCAACATTGAAATCGGTAACAATGTCCGGATTGGAGCTGGTTCAGTCGTGTTGCGAGATGTCCCTTCTGATTGCACGGTAGTTGGCGTTCCTGGTCGAGTTGTCTATCGCTCTGGTGTTCGGGTTAACCCACTCGAACACGGCAGTTTACCGGATTCAGAAGCTGCGGTAATTCGTGCTTTAGTCGATCGCATTGAGATGCTCGAACAACAAGTGCAAGAGTTAACGCAGCGACCGTCCTTACCTGC
>DATNPT010000056.1:0-5693 GCA_036703075.1 Chroococcales cyanobacterium | reverse complement strand
ATACCCACATAAACGTCTCGATCTTTGAGCGGGGGAAATGTATTGACTAGTTTTTCAATAGCCGCATTTTGCTTCTCGTCCAATTGATTCTTAGGAAGTCCCGATAGATTAACGACAGTGCCACTTTCGATTCTTCCATCTTCGATAGTCGTGCGGATAGAAGAGACAGGTGGGAGAACTTTGCCGTTATTGACTTTCTCCGCAATTTTGGCTGTAACCAGCTCGTTAACGTCTTGAGGGTCAAGTTGAACTTCTACCGGTTGAGAAGGAGAGATTCTAGACGATTCCTCAACACGAGAATTAATTTTCTCGATCGCTCTCGCTTTAGCAGCTATTAGTTCTGAAGAATTTTTCACAGCGAGAGTTGTAGCTGTATTCTCAGATTGAGCAGTGTACCACTTAGGAATTTGAGTTGCTTGTCGCCAATAGTAATACCCGACAGCTATCCCAATACCCAAGAAGACTGAAAGAGCAAAGACTAGTTTTTTCATAGTTTTATACCGAGTTTAAATGATTTATCAAGTTCTCTCTTTCTTCTGTATCTCTGTTCCGGATTGCTTTTGTGGTTTGTTATTTTCTACAAGTCAAATAGATTAGCTACAGTTCAAATTTATCTAGATATTTTTTATTGATAGAGATAAAAAATAGTAATGAGTTAATGACCTAAAGTATCGAGCGAGCTTGAATTGAAGCCAGAGGAGTGTTGGTTCTCCAGAAAGCTAAAATAGAGAAAGAACTGTTGCAATAAAGACAGCCCATAAAACGCCTATGACAACTGCTGCACCGGTAAAAACTCAGTACGAAGCAATTATCGGTCTAGAAACCCATTGCCAGCTGAGTACCCAAACCAAGATCTTCTCCTATTCCTCCACAGAGTTCGGGGCTCCTCCCAATACCAATATCGATCCGATTTGTATGGGATTACCAGGAGTGTTGCCCGTACTGAATCAAAAGGTTCTGGAGTATGCTGTCAAAGCGGGTTTGGCGTTAAATTGTCAGATTGCACCGTATAGCAAGTTTGACCGCAAGCAGTATTTCTATCCTGACCTTCCTAAAAACTATCAGATTTCGCAGTATGACCTGCCAATCGCCGAGCATGGTTCGCTGGAGATCGAGCTGGCCGATAAGGCAGGTAATGTAACTCGTAAAACGATTGGCATTACTCGCCTCCACATGGAGGAAGATGCGGGCAAATTGGTTCACGCAGGAAGCGATCGCTTGTCGGGTTCTACTTACTCACTAGTCGATTACAATCGCGCTGGAGTACCGCTCGTGGAAATTGTCTCGGAACCAGATTTGCGTTCTGGACAAGAAGCCGCCGAATATGCTCAGGAATTGCGCCGGATTATGCGCTACATCGGCGTCAGCGACGGCAACATGCAGGAAGGTTCGCTGCGCTGCGATGTAAATATTTCCGTGCGTCCCGTCGGACAAAAGGAGTTCGGCACGAAGGTCGAAATCAAAAACATGAACTCCTTCAATGCGATTCAAAAAGCGATCGAATACGAAATCGAGCGCCAAATCGCAGCCATTGAAGCTGGAGAACGCATTATTCAAGAAACTCGCCTCTGGGAAGAAGGCGCTCAACGCACGATTAGCATGCGGGTTAAGGAAGGTTCTAGCGACTACCGCTACTTCCCCGAACCTGACTTACCGCCGATTGAGGTTTCCAAAGAGCAGTTGGAGCAATGGCGTAGCGAACTTGCCGAACTTCCCGCGCAAAAACGGCATCGTTATGAAAATGAGCTTGGGCTTTCTGCCTATGATGCCCGCGTACTGACGGACGACAGGCAAGTAGCGGAGTATTTTGAAGCGACGGTTACTGCTGGCGCAAATGCCAAACAAGCTGCGAACTGGATTATGGGGGACATCGCTGGTTACCTCAACAATGAGAAATTAGCGATTTCGGAGATTGCCCTCAAACCAAACACCCTAGCAGAACTCATCACGCTGATTGAAGACGGCACGATTAGCGGCAAAATCGCTAAGGACGTTTTACCAGAACTTCTGACTAAAGGTGGCTCTGCTAAGGAGCTCGTGAAAGACAAGACCCAACTGTCTGACCCAGCTCAACTTGAAGCTATTATCGATGAGATACTGACCGAGAATCCCAAGGAACTCGAGCAGTACCGTGCGGGCAAAACCAAATTGCAAGGCTTCTTTGTTGGTCAGGTGATGAAGAAAACCAGTGGGCGTGCCGATCCCAAGCTAACTAACCAAATCCTCGGCAAGAAGCTCAATGCTTAAGAGAGTATCTGCAAAAGCCTTCCCCAGGTTCTTCAAAAGGCATGCGTGCATCACAACTCGATCCCCGTTACAAGTAAGGAGGCCAAAGTTTTGCGCTGACTTGATAGAGCCAACTCTAAACTTCACGGAATCAACAAGATAAGGGGTAACACCCTTCATTCCTGGAACTATATACTTTGATATGTAGATGCACCCTGATGATCGGAGAGTTGCTTAGGTGACTCTCCTTTTTTTTTGGTTTTTGAGCAATCAGGGAAAAATATTGCCCTAGGGGGTGACACCCCTCACCCCTGACCCTTATACTTAAGTTAAGTAGATGCACCCTGATGATCGGAGAGTTGCTTAGGTGACTCTCTTTTTTTTTGCTTTTGAGCAATCAGGGAAAAAATATTACCCTAGGGGGTGACACCCCTCACCCCCGACCCTTATACTTAAGTTAAGTAGATGCACCCTGATGATCGGGAGAGTTGCCTAGGTAACTCTCTTTTTTTTTATGTTTTGAAAGTCAACAGTCTTGATGTATGGCATACCGAGACTTGGTATAATCCCCTCTCAACAGTGACAGTTAGGCTCCTGACCAGCGACCAATTGGTCAGATGCTCACCTTCCAAGGAAAGCGAAAAAGCTGATAGCTGGCTGCTAACCGCTATAACTACTCACTGGTTGAAGCAAAAGTCAAGGATTTCAGGAGGCATCATGTCAGACTGGCAGGAAATTACTGGTGGTGTCACAGCTCCCAGAGGATATCGAGCAGCAGGAATCACGGCTGGTCTGAAACCTTCAGGGCTTCCGGATTTAGCGTTAATTGTCTCAGAGGTAGAAGCGATCGCGGCAGGTGTATTCACCACCAGTTGCGTGCGTGCTGCCCCAATAGACTATTGCCGTCAGCGCCTCCAAGCTAAAGCTAGCGCCCGTGCCATCTTAGTTAATGCCGGACAAGCCAATGCGGCAACGGGCGAACAAGGGTGGAGAGATGCTCTCTTAAGCGCTCAAGCTCTGGGTCAAGAATTAAACATCTCTGCTGACTCGATTTTGCTCGCCTCTACGGGCGTCATCGGTCAACGAATTCGCATGGAGGCTCTGTTGTCAGGTATTCCTCAACTCGTTGCATCGCTATCAGAAACGGGTTCGGATGCAGCAGCACAAGCCATTATCACCACAGATTTGGTCACTAAAGCGATCGCCCTAGAAACCACCATTCACGATCGCCCCGTGCGAATGGGTGGTATTTGCAAGGGTTCTGGCATGATTCATCCCAACATGGCAACGCTGCTTGCCTTCGTCACCTGCGATGCGGCTGTTTCTACCTCGCTGTGGCAACAAATGTTAAGTCGGGCAGCCGATAAAAGCTTCAACCAAATTACCGTTGATGGCGATACCAGTACCAACGACACCCTAATTGCTTTAGCCAACGGTCAATCCCGAACAGCCGCGATTACTGAGATGGGGCCAGAAGCTGAAAAGTTAGAGGGCATGCTCACCGCCATTTGTCAGTACATGGCAAAAGCGATCGCGCGGGATGGGGAAGGTGCCACCTGCTTGATTGAAGTGCAAGTTACAGGCGCACCCGATGACAAAGCAGCCCGTCAAATTGCGAAAACCATTGCTGGGTCATCTTTGGTTAAATCTGCTGTATTCGGTCGCGACCCCAACTGGGGAAGGATTGCCGGAGCAGCAGGACGTGCCGGTGTACCATTCGAGCAAGAAAATCTGCGAATTCAGCTGGGGAATTTCTTACTCATGGAAAATGGTCAACCTTTAGCGTTTGACCGTGCGGCAGCGAGTAATTACCTCAAACAAGCAGCAGCCGGTGCTTATTTGAAAGAAGATACAGTTTTAATCTCTGTGAGTGTCGGCAACGGTCATGGTTCAGGTATAGCTTGGGGCTGCGACCTGAGTTATGACTACGTGAAGATTAACGCCGAGTATACGACTTAATTTCGTCCGGTTCTTAGCAGTCTGTTAGCGTAGTCGGCTGTAGATTATGAGCAGAGGCTGACACGATGACCGCTGAAATCAACAAAAATGTCAAAAAATACGAATCCTACAAGTATGCATTTGAAAGACTACAGGAGGCGATTGAAAGAGAGTTCTTTTTAGAGTCAATCGTCATTGCAGAAAGCATAATTGCCGATCGACTGCTTAGCTACATGGTAGAAAGAATCCAAGTTCTGGAGTTGTCTGACAAATTGCCAACTCCAAGAACTCATCTAGGGCAGTTAATTCAACAATGGGCGCGGCTGGAACAGAAAGTTTCTTACAGAGACTGGGAAGATCTGATTAGCGAGGTTGACAAATGGCGTGGCGACCGAAACGAGTGTGCTCATGGTCTTGTTAAATCTAATCCAGGCGATTCAACAAAGCCAGTAGTTGAGTTTCTCAGCACAGCTCGTGAGTGTGCCTTACAAGGTAAACAGTTAGCCCGTGATGTCTGTGACTGGACACAACGCAGGAAATCACAAATCAGAAAAGAAGCACAGCTTCAAAAAATTGAAAACCTTGAGTGAAATACTTGGCTAATTACAGCTAGACTTAGCGGCTGTAAATCATTAACAATCGCGATAAGAACGTATGAACGCAGATGTTTCAAACTGTGGTCAGCGAATTTCTGTAATTGGGACATCTGGCTCAGGAAAGACAACTTTAGCCAGTCAAATTTCCCAATGCATTTCTATTCCTCATGTAGAACTGGATGCGCTTCACCATGAGCCTAATTGGACAGAAGCTCCAACTGATATCTTCCGCAAGCGTGTAGAACAAGCGCTAAGTAGTGAAAGCTGGGTTGTTGATGGCAATTACAGCAAAGTCCGTGACATCGTTTGGAGTCGGGCTGATACGGTCATATGGTTAGACTACACTCTGCCAGTCATCATGATGCGACTACTACGTCGTACATGGCGGCGAGTTGTGGTGCAAGAAGAACTCTGGAGTGGAAACCGGGAGACTTGGCGAACAACATTCAGCCGTGACTCTATCCTCCTGTGGGCGCTTCGGACATATCACAGCAAGCAAAGAGAATATCCCATTCTATTGAGTAAGCCGGAACATGCTCATCTCAAAGTCGTGCATTTACGTTCCCCAAAAGCAGCAGAGGCTTGGCTTTTAAATTTGAAAGCCTAGAGAATGCATCTTGCAGCGTCATCCGTCATTTTTCTGCTTGTATCACCTGCAAGCTTCCGCCTGCATGCAAACTATGTTTACGCACCGTAAACCCCACGTTCTGAAGTAATGCAGGTAAGTCAGTTTCCAATAGCTGCCAAGCGGTTTGCGTCTCAAATAACCGCAGAAATAGCGCTACTCCAGGCCAAAATAATAAATTGGTCGGCTTGTGAAAATCCACGATCGCAAATGTGCCTCCGGGTTTGAGTACCCGATAAACTTCTTTAATAATTTGCTGTAGCTGAGAAGGGGACATTTCATGCATGGCAACACTGCTGTGTACCAAA
>DATNPT010000050.1:0-16739 GCA_036703075.1 Chroococcales cyanobacterium | reverse complement strand
GCTGTCCCTGGAAAGGGGTTGCCAGTTACTACACGATTGAAGTTGATGGAAAAGAAAACAAGGATGCGGCTTGGTACTATCCGACAGCGAAAGACGCAGCTAAGAATATTGAAGGCTACATTGCCTTCTGGCGCGGCGTGACAGTAGAAACCTAAAAGTATCTCGTGTAGGGGCAGTGTTTTGTGCCTGCCCACAGGTTTGGCAATCAGCCCGCTTAGCTGTAGGGCATCCACAAGGGATGCCCCTATTGATTATTTTTTATGTTGTAATGTCCGAATTGCGTCGATAAGTTCTTGTCGGTAATCTTTATCCACTTTAGCTTCCGATCTGGCGATCGCAGCTGCTATCGAGCGACTGGCGTTTAATTCAGTGGTTAGCAGACTATTGAGGATATCTAACTGCGCGTCCAGAATTTTTGGCCGTTGTTCGTACCAAGACGCGATCGCTTCTGATACCTTCTCCTCATCATCGGGCAGCGACGCAGCTAGCTTATCCAGACTAGCCTTATCTTGAACGGAAAAAAGCGATCGCTGAGTGTTTAACACTTGAACGAACGCTTCAATATTCTGTTTGTGGAATGACATTATTAGACTCCTTCGTGTCTTGGGATTGTATCTCGTAACCTCCTCGTAGTTTTTTGTTTCCAAGTCTTGCCGATAAGTTTTTAATCCAACAAATATAATATTTTTTTATTTTCAGACTTATTCAAAACTATGTTTCTACTCGGACTACAAAAGAGGTGCAAGGAGAATTATGATTCTTCTAAGAGAAACCGCTTTACTCTAGTCCGTAGGACATTGAGCAACAAGAAAGCTACTATACTTATACCAAAATATAGCCAATGCCAAATCTACTACTTCTACTAATCGGATTGATAATTGGTGCTATAGTCACTTGGTTAATTACAAACAATCGTATAAACAAACGCTACCGACGCAGCCAAGAGCGTACAGAACAAGCACTCTTGCAGCTTCAAAGCCGCTTGGATGAATTAGAAAGGCAATTACAACGGCCGCAAGAACAGCCATCATCCGATCCGGAGCTGCAATCCCAGTTAGAAGCCGCCGAGCGAGAGCAAGAGGAACTGCATTCTCAACGGACTCAACTGCAAACCTATTTAGAAGCTGCCCACCAAGAACGAGAGCAACTGCACTCCCAACTGGCTCAACTACAAACCCAAGTCGAGATGAGCGACGGGGAGCGAGAACTTCTACAATGTCAGTTTGCCGAATTGCAAAGCCAAGTTGAAACTACCAACCAAGAGCACGGACAACTGCAATCTCAATTAGCTCAACTACAAACTCAATTCGAGAGTAATAACCAGGAGAGTATACCGCTAGAATCTCAACTATCACAAGTTCAGCACCAGTTAGCGAATACTAATCGCGATCGCGAATACCTGGACTTCCAGTTCAAGGAACTACAAGGTGAACTGGCAACTATTGTGCAGGAGCGGGAGCAACTGAGGTTTCAATTGTCGGAACTACACCATCAAGTCGCGACTGTTAAAGAAGAGCGATCGCCTCTGCACTCCCAGCTATCGGAACTGGACAATCAAGTTGAGAGCATTCAGCAGGAACGTACCCAACTGCATTCTCAACTCGGCCAACTCCAGCGCCAGTTAGAAACAACTCACCAAGAGCGAGATTACCTACACTTCCAACTCAAGGAATTACAAGACAAATTTACACCGTTCGAGCAGGAGCGCGAGCAATTGAGTTTCCAATTGTCGCAACTGCAACACCAACTCGCAACAGTCCAAGAAGAGCGCTTACCTCTGCACTCCCAACTCACTCAACTCGAGCGTCAATTAGAAACCACCAACCAAGAGCGAGATTACCTGCACTTCCAGGTTAAGGAATTACAAGACAAATTTGCCCCGATCGAGCAGGAACGCGAACAACTGAGTTTCCAATTGTCACAACTGCAAGAGCAATTAGCAACAGTTCAAGAAGAGCGATCGCCTCTGCATTCCCAACTCTCCCAACTCCAGCGCCAGTTAGAAACCACCAACCAAGAGCGGGATTACCTGCACTTCCAGGTTAAGGAATTACAAGACAAATTTACACCCATTGACCAGGAACGCGAACAAGTGAGTTTCCAATTGTCGCAACTGCAAGAGCAATTAGCAACAGTTCAAGAAGAGCGATCGCCTCTGCACTCCCAATTATCGGAACTAGAACATCAATTTGAAACGGTTCAGCAAGAGCGTACTCAACTCCTCTCTCAACTGAGTCAATTGCATCATCAGTTGGAAACAACTCACCAAGAGCGGGAGTATTTGCACTTTCAGCTTAAGGAAGTACAAGACAAGTTTGCACCCATGGAGCAAGAGCGCGAGCAACTGAGCTTCCAATTGTCTCAACTGCAAGAGCAAGTAGCGATGGTTAAAGAGGAGCGATTACCTCTACTCTCTGAGTTTTCCCAACTGCAACACCAATTTGAAAGCGTGCAGCAGGAGCGATCGCAACTTCTCTCGGAACTCTCCCAACTGCAACGTCAGGTAGAAGCAAGCAATCGAGAGCAAGAGCAACTCGTCTCCCAAGCATCGGAAGGACAAAACCAATTAGAGACTGTAGCTCAAGAGCAATCTACGCTAGCCTCCGGCTTCTCCAACGGAGTACGCAGCAGCGCTGACGCTCCTAACGTCGCTACTGCTTCGCTAACGCTATCGCAACCCGAAGCTCAGTCACCCACCATCCAGCAGCCAGTTGAGGTATCTCTTCCTCCAACCCAAGCGACAAGTAGTGGTGGATTGATAGTTTGCCAACAGGGCCAGGGCGACTACACGACGATTGGTGAAGCGATGAGCAACGCTCAACCCGGTACGCGTATCTTCGTGCGTCCGGGAGTGTATCAGGAAAATCTGGTTGTCGATAAAGCGTTGGAAATTATTGGTGATGGCTCTGTGGCAGAGATTATTGTCGAGACTGGGGATGCCAATTGCCTTGTAATGCAAACTGACCAAGCATTAGTAAGAGGTATAACCTTGAGAGAGACGGGACGCCACTATACGGTGAGTATTCCCCAAGGGCAACTGGTTCTCGAAGATTGCGACATTACGGCCAACTCAAACTACACGGTGATCGCGGTTGGCGGTGCTACAGCCAATCCTATTATCCGGCGCTGTCAAATTCATGACGGGAAATGGAATGGCATCTGGGTTTCTAATCAGGCGAGAGGGACAGTTGAAGATTGCGAAATCTTTGACAACGGGACTTCTGGGATTGGAATTGGACAGGGTGGCAATTTAGCGATTCGACGGTGTGCCATTAATCGAAATGGCGGAAAAGCGATCGGGGTGTATACGAATGGTACTGCAACGGTTGAAAACTGTGACTTGACAGAAAACACGGGTGGTGCATGGGATATTACACCGGGGGGGCAGGTGCGCGGCGGCGGGAATAGAGAATAGCTGCTGTCTGCCTGCTGTCAGGAGATGAAAATTGTACCTGTAGGGGCAAAGCATTTGCGCTCAAATTTATTGGTGAGATCGGGGTTTTTATCCGCAAATGCTTCGCCCTCCTTAGTTTTCCCAGCGAGTGGGAAAGCCTGGAGAGCAGGCAGGTTTGCACCAGTTACTTTAAGTTTCCATTCAATTAGTTTTCCCAGCGAGTGGGAAAGGGTCTAAAATCCCCTCCCGCAGAGAATTCTAGCAAGGATTTTCGCAAACCTCATTTTCAACTCCATTTCAGCCTTCGTTATTGCAATAATTGAGCAATTGCGAGACACTAGCAAACGCTCAAACATTCATCTAGTGTCGCTTCTAGCATTTTTCACGAACCTCCCCAGAATTTCGCCCACGCTTAGGTTCGCGAAAATTATTCCTTGTCGAGGATAATCTGATTGTCTTAGCCTTTGAGTATTTCTTCAACTTGGGCTAACTCGAATCCCATCGGAGTAACAACCAGAGAGCGGACTGCGATAAACCCTTCTGATACCTGGGGAGGGTTATCTCGTAGCACCTGGAAAAACTCCTCGATCGCATTTTCCGGGACTTGGCGCTGGCGCTTAGCATTCCAAGCCTTGCATAGAGACAGTGGTGTTTGCAAGTGCCACGCTATCCACTGCACGTTGCTACGACTCACTCGCCCCAGAATTGACTGTCGCCACTCACGTCTGGCATTGGTCGCATCATAAATTACCGGGCATCCAGCATCGAATGCCTCTTGCATCTGTGACAGAACCATCTGTTCGACTAACGACCAATCCCCTTGGATACCCTCATCACCAAAAAGTAAAGCGCGAATCGCATCAGTGGAGACAATCCGGGCAGTTGGGTTTAGCTGGATTAATTGTTGAGCCAACGTGGACTTGCCAGAACTGGGCGGGCCCACTAAAAAGTGACTGACGAGCAAAGACGAATCACCCATAAACAGTAATGTCATCTCAGGTTGAAGACCCGTAATTAGGACAGATGGGGGGACAGAGAGAGGACTGAAAATTTATCGGCTTGGTTCCCTCTTGGCAAAGAACTACCAGCCGCCACTCGCGGGGAAAACAACTTGAATGGAAACTGGGAATACGATGGGTTCGCAATAAACTGATCGCAAAACTTCCCACTCGCTGGGAAAACTAATTGAAGAGAAACTTCAGAGCTAGCGATGAGGAGAGGCGGTTTTGTTTGTGCGATCGCTCCAGCATGTCTCGGTCATAGCTATAGTATCTAGGGTTGGATACTACAAAGAGTCATGTTGGAGGCGCGTGTCATGATTAATGCATAGCAGTCGAGCTGAAATGAAGACTTTCCTCAAGAATGCCCCTACCTTCTGGAGCAAATACTAAAAGGGGAGAGGAGTAAGGACTAAGACTTTGATTCTTGGGGGTTAGGGGGGCAAAATTTGACTCTTGCAAGAAGTCTACTCTGCATCATCGCATCCTATCTCTAGCTCTCTGACTGCCTAAATAATCTGGGAATCTGCACTACCTTAAACCTCTCCAACTTCGGGTGTAGTTTCTATATCTACCTGTTCAAAATTCACCTTATTATAGATATCGGCTAGAGAAATTTCAAAGGATACTGAAGAAAGCGCGATCGCATCATCCGATTCATCATATTCGCTAAACGACCATCGTTTATTATCTGTCTTAGAAAAATGTTCGATATATTTCCGAGTTTGGTCGATTAACAAATATTCTTCAAATGTCGGAATTGTGCGATATGCTTCAAAATTCTTGCTGCTGTCGTATCCCTTGGTTGATGCAGACAAAACTTCTACAATCGATCGGGGATTGGTAATCATATCCGTGCAATTATCATAATACTCTGGCTCTCCCGCCACTACCATCACATCGGGATAGGTATAGATGCGTCTCTTGGGTATCCACAACCGCACATCACTCATGAAAACTTCATAATCCTCAGTTTTGAAAGCAAAATTTAACGCTGCATAGAAATTGCCAGCAATCCGATTGTGATTGGTAGAGCCACCCGCTATGGGAACGATTTCACCGTCAATGTATTCGCTTTTGTAGTCAGCCGCCTCCTCTAGTGCTAGATATTCCTCTGGAGAGTAGTATCGCTTTTGTGTAACTTGCATGGTTCGACGGGGAACTATTTGACCTCAGTTTACGCCTACTAGAGTGCCCAGTTTGATTTGATAGGTGCTTCTCCTTTTCGTAGTAAGCGTATCAGCGCTAAAGCGCTCACTACAAACCTATCAAAACTTGGTTGACAAGCTACTACTCTAGCGCTGATAGGTAAGCGTTGCCTGTTCTCAACTCCTCCAGTTTTAGCTAAAACTTTTATCCCGTCTGTTGAGCTTCCCTCACAAGAGAGATGATTGCTCTCTCCTTTTGCTTGAGCATTAAATTCAGGGAACACGAGGATAAACCGATGCAACTGGTGGAGAGAGTCGCGTTGATTACGGGTGCTGGTTCAGGTATTGGCAAGGCAGCCGCTATACTTCTGGCGAAAGAAGGCGCGAAAATTGCCGCCCTGGGGCGAGAAGAAGGCGAACTTACAGAAACAGTGACTCAGATCCAAAACGCTGGCGGTGAAGCCATACCATTGGCTGCTGATATCTCGCAGCCCGACCAAATGCAACAGGCGATACAACAGATAATAGATCGATGGGGGCGTGTCGATATCGTCTTTGCTAATGCTGGAATTAATGGCGTGTGGGCTCCATTAGAGGAACTAGACCCTGAAGAATGGAATAAGACTATTAACATTAACCTCACGGGTACATACCTAACGGTTAAGTATGCCGTTCCCTACCTGAAAAAACAGGGTGGTTCAATCATTATCACGTCCTCGGTGAATGGCACTCGCATGTTTAGCAACACGGGTGCAACGGCTTATGCCTGCACCAAAGCTGCTCAAGTTGCCTTTGCCAAAATGGTAGCGCTGGAACTGGCGAAAAACCGCGTTCGTGTGAATGCGATTTGTCCAGGCGCGATCGCAACTGATATAGAATCTAGTACGGAGCGGCAAGACTTGGAAGAAGTTCGCGAACCTGTTGAGTATCCGGAAGGAGAAATACCGTTAACGGACGGCAAACCTGGCACCTCCGAGCAAGTTGCTCAGTTGGTACTCTTTTTAGCGTCTGATGCGTCTAGTCACATCAGCGGTACTGAAGTTTGGATTGATGGTGCTCAATCGCTACTTCAGGGTTAGGATTGCACGCTTGGCTGTCGCTCAGTTTGAGAGCGCTGCACAAGAGGACTAAAGTCCTCACTACTCGCCTCCTGCTACCGTTGCGCGATCGCTTCTGGACTAGATAGCGTCGTGCCATTACCATTTTCGCGATCGCGTCCGGGTTTGCCCACACTCACGCTAACCGCATTCTCTGCCAAAACCCGATCTCGGTAAAACGTGCTTCGAGGTAGCACCCGCAATACTTCCTCAACCGTTGTCACTCCCGCTGTCACCTTGTGCCTTGCCGACATGGCAAATGAGACAAACTTAATTTCCTGAAGATAGCGATGTAACTGAGTCATCGTTCCTTCGTAGATAATCTCTCGCACTCGATCATCCACATTGAGCAACTCTACAATCGCTTCCCGTCCCAAGTATCCAGAATTGAAACACTTATCGCAACCGCGTCCCCGCTTCCAAGTTCCCAAACTAGTGTGCTTCTGCTCCAACCCCAGCCGATGCAAATCCCTAAGTGTCGGCTGATAAGATTCTGCACAATGGGGGCAGATTCGACGCACCAAACGCTGCGCGACAATTCCCAGCAACGCATCGCTAATTAAGGCTGGATCTGGGCCAATATCCTTAATCCGGGGAATGGCACCAATCGCGTCATTCGTATGCAACGTGGTAAAGACTAAATGCCCCGTCAACGCTGCCCGAACAGCCGTTTCCGCCGTTTCGCCGTCCCGGATTTCCCCAAGCATAATAATGTCCGGGTCTTGCCGCAAAATTGACCTTAAACCAGCAGCAAAGCTCATGCCCGCCCGCTCGTGTACCTGAGTTTGCGTAATTCCCGGTAAGATGTACTCGACTGGGTCTTCTACCGTGACAACATTGACCTCTTCTGTGGCGACGACTTGCAAACTCGTGTATAGCGTACTGGTTTTTCCAGAACCTGTAGGCCCAGTCAGGATAATCATCCCTTGGGGTTCCTGCAACCAGGTTTTGTAGGTAGACAGCGCTTCTTTAGAAAATCCTAAGTCTTCCAGTTTCGTAAATGGATTTTGTCTCGGCAGTAGGCGAATCACAACTTTTTCTCCACCTACGCAAGGCAGGGTACTGACTCGCATATCCATGCCCAACTCCGCCTCTTCATCGCCCGCATATTTCTCACCAATTCGCCCATCCTGAGGACGGCGACTTTCAGCAATATCTAATTCAGACATCACTTTGAGCGCGACAATCACCTTGCGGCTGATATTGAGAGGTAATTTGGTAATATTACGCAGCACACCATCGATGCGATAGCGAACTCTTAATCCCTCTGGTGTGGGTTCGAGGTGAATATCGCTAGCTCGGTTGCGTAATGCCCCGGAAATCAAGCTTCTAATTCGACCCATCTGATCGACTGCTTTCGCCAAATAAAGCTCTGTCGTTTCAGATATGTCTTCTTTTTCCAGTTCCCCAGTCAACGGGTTAACTAAGGGTGTACAACTGATTCGGTTCGGGTCGAGGGTTTGGGTATGGTACCAGACGCGATAACTTTTGGTCGCAATGGGGACGACTTGAATATCGGTAAATGTGCGATCGCTTAGTTCCCGAATAATCTGCTCTGATAATGTGACTGGACTTCCCAGGAAGTAGCAGCCTCGCCATAGCAAAAGGGGAATTACGGGTGGTAAGCTATTGCGATCGGGAAATTGCCGGAAGAATCGATGACTAACTTCTGGGTCAAGCAGTTCTCGATTGACTGTCCCTTGGGAGTCCACTAAACGGGATAGCGCTTCTTCACAGCTAATTTCACGATTTCTCAGTTGCTGCCAAGCTGAGGGTACCGATGAAGAAGGGGTTTGCATAGGGTTCGAGTGATTTAGCTGATTAAGCGATGAGTTTTAACGGCGAGAAAGAGGTTCTGGAGCTAGTACTAGAAGGCAGAGGGCTGAAAGGTTTATAATTTATACGTTTGGCTCCGTTGTTAACAGGTCACTTATTTGGGTCGCGCTGCACTAGTAGTTTGTCAACCCAGTTTTGATAGGTTTGTAGTGAGCGCTTTAGCGCTGAAGCGCTTAGGACGAACAGGAGAAGCACCTATCAAATCAAACTTGACACTGTACTAGTAATACGCGATCGCAAAGACTCTCAACGTTCAGTATGCAAGCCTGTTATTCCGCTATGGTATACAAAATCAACAGAGCTGCCCATTGCCATCCATATCTCAGGCTCTTATCTTATTAGTTTGTAAAGGGTATATCCAGTTTTCCTCTATACCGAGCTGGCTTCATTCAACCTTGTACTATCTTTAATCTCCTTTTAACTTCTCCAACAAAAAAATTAAACTAGGAAAATCGGTCAAAAATACTATCAATCCCCAACTTTGAGCTTCTAAATCTCCTGTAAATCTTCTGTAAAGTTGGGTGCAAATACTAATTCTTGAGTGAAAATCTTAACAGGGTTTCCGGATATTAACCTTTTCCCAAGTAATTAGAACTAGCCTTGTGCTGAAGCCAAACTTACACTCTATGAACCGTTTTGCTATTGTTAAGGTGAATAAGAGGGCAGAGTCAATCGTAGGTCTTTGTTTTCTAATATTGCTATGCTCTGGCTGCGGGATTCGGATCGATCGCACAGCCGCAACAGAGAAATGTAATCAAGCTGAAGGCGTAGTTGCCCAATCTGAGGAACGATCTGATGCAGCAATTCAGAAGCTAGCTAAGGGAAAAAACGACAAAACTATCAAAGACAACTATGAAAACTTAAAAGCACGCCAAGATGCAGAGGAACAAGCATTCGAGGCGTGTAATCCGAATAGACAATCCTCATCTTTTTGATGTTTAGTGTAGTGACTTATGGGTCAGCCTGGTTCAGATGATTACTACATTTGGAGTTCTCAAGACTCATCGTTAATAAAGCTTTCACAATTCACTCACTACATTACCTTCTGGGTGATGGGTTAACCTTTTTCTCTAAGGCTGTAACTCGTTCCTTGAGTTCGATAACTAAGGTGGCGAGTCGTTTAAACATGGGGTCATCTCCAAGCATAGAGGGGACCAGTCGCGCAGCATTAGGAGTGACTTGCGAGGACGGTGGAATCGTTTGGCTAGGTCTAATCCCTGTTCCTGTCTGCCTCGATACCTGAGACTGAAGCTGGTACATCTGAGACCTAAGTTGAAAAATTTCAGATTCTAACCGAGAGATACGAGATTCCAGACCTACCGACTGCAAACTGGATACGGCTGAAGCTGGAGTACAGCTTCTTGGGATTAGAGCTAACAGCGTCAACGTGAAGACAACTGCTAGCACCCGTAAGGATTTAGGCATACTATATGAAGGTAGATTGGGGAGATAAACGATGATTAAGCCTTGCGTATGAGAAGTATTGATATTCCCTCAATCTACCAACTTAAATTTTGTAGTGACGACGCTCAAAAGTAAGAACTAGTGCAGCGTGACAGAATTAACTATCCAGTTGAAAAAGGCTAAAAAGCTTACTCTACAAACTTTCTTGCCTTCTGCCTTCTGCCTGCTTCCACTAGTAGGATGTAGCAATTGACACACAGCCTGCTATTCGCGATCGCATTAATTAGAAGAACTAGCCGCTAACTGAGAGATAGTCTTAGCAAGATCGAAATCCTTCTGTGTCAATCCGCCTGCATCATGAGTAGTGAGGCTGACTGTCACTTTGTTATAAGAGATTGCCAAATCGGGATGATGGCCTGCCATCTCAGCGGGTTCAACTAAGCGATTGACAAAATCAATGGCTTCGACAAAGTTTTTGAACTGAAAAGTGCGACGGATTTCCTTCCCCTCAAGCATCCAGTCGGGTAGGGATTGTATCTGGTGAGTGACTTCTTGTTCGCTTAAACGTGTCATCTGAGCTACATCAACCTCCTGTGCAACAGTACGAATCGCCAGTGTGAGGATAACGCTAGTAGCGATTAGACCCAGATATACCATCTTCTAAGCATTAATCAACCCTTGCGCGGGGGGTTTGGGGGAAACCCCCAAGTCCGGGTTTTCTCTAATACCTGCAACTTTCGCCTTAAGTCAGTGCAATTCATATTAAGGTCACGATGCTTCACAAAGAAGCGATCGCTCTTTGGTCTTGCCTTTGTGAAGCTGGTGTAAAGTTAACCTTTTCGACTTCAGAACAGGGCATAACTTTTAATAATGAATTAATCACCTCTATCTCGTCTTAGGCTAACAATCTCTTGAGTAGTTGATAAGATATATAAATTAGCTTGTAGGTTTTTTTAAAATTTTAACAGCTTTTAATTTATTCTTCTGAAGCAGTACAGTTGAGCCAACCAGAAAAAACATACACTTAATAAGCTGTTACGTTGATAAAATTTTACATATTTAAACTTTATATTTTTCGGATAAAGTCTACGTCCAATTGCGGCTAAGCTCTAAAAATTTTTAGTAGACTTTATGCTCGAACGCAATTTAAGACAAAGTGAGTAACGTTCATGGGTGCAAAAATAGAGGTCTCAGAACTCTATGAATTAGGGCTTAACTTAGAAGACGACTTAGAGACGGATTTAGAGGAGCTGTCCAATCTTGGAACACAGGTTGTATTAGAAGATGTATGTTTGCTAGATTTTTTAAGAGCATCCCAAAATTTATCGCTAAATACCAAGATTCGTGTGACAGAACCAACCTTCTGTAGTGAATTAAGAAAGGAGCTGGGAGGATAAAACGAGATGCACCCGAAGCTCATCAGGCAGACATTAGTAAGAGCTACATTCAGTTTATTTGCCAGTCTTCTAAGTCAAAAACTGTTTCCCGCTTCGCCTTGATATTTTTCAGGTGCTTCTTCACCGTGTCGATACTGATAAATAATTCAGCCGCTATTTCCTTACGAGTATAGTTAGCGCGATACAATGACCAGACTTCCGCTTCACGGGGGGTCAAACCATATCGATCGCTCTCAATCAGCGCTAAATTTTGCAGAGATTGAAAGCGATTTTCCAAAATGACTAAAAGATAAGGATAAGAGATTTGTTGTAACTTAAGCCATTGTGCGCGTATCCGGATATTCGTTAACTTGTCAAGCTTAATCTCAACTTCAACGATCGCTATTTGACCGGGGTACGCCTTACGGTTTTCAATCATCGCTTTGCACACATGCCAGATTTCTGCTGGTAAACCATTGGCTTGGGTCTTATTCCGGGTCAAGCGATCGCAAATCTGCTGAGCAATGGCATTAGCTTGCACCCAATTTCCTCGTTCATCCACAATTAAGATGCCATCGATAAAGCTTTCAAGGACTCCTTGCAGGGGGACGCAATCCAACTGCCTGTTATGAGAAGTTAAGTTTTCTAAAGTAGTAGTTGAAGGTTGGATGCCAGGGTTTTTAGTTAGAGTCATAAACGTTAGTAGGGTAACTTGATAACAGAGCGAAGTTGAGAGAAGTCGCGACGTGCAAGAACTTCGTTAGAGATTCGTCAATTCAAGAAGCACCCTGGAGAAGCTGGCAAATTTTCAGGAAAGAGTTATGGTACTGGTAAACTTCAAGGCTGGTGATGTTATTACAAAACTCTTCACCTTTTTTACCTATCGATACCAGCAATGTATTAGGTGGGAAAGATCGAGCAGACTGCGAAAACATCAAAGGAGTTCCCGCGTTTACAGCAGTTTCCTAGAGGAGTGAAGTACAGTTTGTAAGGGCGCATTGCTGTGCGCCCTGATGCAGGGTGTATTTCATCAAAAAAGCAAATTTCTGTAATATCTCTCGTTACATAGCTGCCAATCCTTACTTTCATCTAGCTACCTTTAGGAGAAACGGGACTTCCCGTTCCTTTGCCAGTACCAGGTGTTCCGCGATCGGGTGGCGCTGGCGCTGGTTGTTCTAAGGCAATTTGTGGGCTGGAGGAATCCGAGAAAGGTTGTAGGAGAACAGAGCTAGCTATTAAGAAGGCTTGAGAACTTTGAGCGGGTGCGATCGCCTGATTCAATCCCACGCTCAAAATAAGGGCAGTGAAGGCTGTAACAGATTTAGCGTTCATAGTTGATTCCTGTGCGTTGAGTGGTCGAGGGAGTTCTTGTAGTAGTGATTTGCGATCGCGTCAAAGTGCAGGGAAAGATCGCGTAAGGTTGCTTGATGCTGAGTGCGGCAAACTTAGTGATGCTCTTGCAGTCTTGAATTCAGACTATTTGAGGGAAAATGACTCAAGCCAGCATGGCATTATGGGGCTGGCAGTCTTTGCAATTGAGGGATAACTAGTTGGGGGAAGTGGTTTTCTCCTGGGGGATTCCCCGAACTTTTGCAAAAATCTAGACACTCAGCTAATGTGCATTTAATTGGCATATTTACATCATGTTTTTTTGTCAGCGGACAGGAGTCAGTTGCTCTCCTACAACCGACAACTGACTCCAAAACCCAAGGTGAGTATTGTGCAGATTAGATGCACTACAGCTGAGCGTTTAGGAAAGCGATCGCTTCTATAACTCCATAAAACTTCGCGGCTGACTCAGTTTCAGACTGAGCATTGATTGAGATTGCCTGACTTATGCCTGACTTATGCGTCAGGGCTTATTCATAACTGCAAAGAGACTGGATATAGCACTTAGCCGTCAGCTATGTGGTAGCTAAGCAAGGTTCCTCTAGAGTGCATTCTGATAGTCAAACTAAATTAAATTGTGAGGTGCCATGACTTTCCGGGTCAAAATGCTCTAGAGAGCCGATCGGTAATTAAAACTTTGGGTAAGGACGTTAGTGAAAAAGCTGTATTGCTTTCCTGTGTAGAAGCATTGCACTGCAATGCTCTTACAGAATCATTAAATATATCGTTACGAAGAATTGGTATTAGCTTAAATGTTGATAATGCGATCGCTCATCATTCAGACCAGATACGACACCCAAGACTGCATAACATTAGGAGAGCCATACCAAATTCCTCCTCTCCTGGGCGAATGCAAAACGCCTTCTAATGTGAGATTGGTTGCACCGTCGAGATGAGCGGCTTCGACGGGTGTGATGCCATCTCCCCAGCAGTTTCCTACTCCGCAAGTTAGTTTGTAACTGTTGTAAGCTAACCATTGACCTGGGCGTCGTACCCCGTAGATAGCCTTTCCGGCAACACAAACATATTTAACATCTGGGTAAAAAGCACCTGGATAATTGACTTTCACAAAATCTAGATTGCGTTTCGTCCAGCGCTCTTGGCTGACATGGGGTGTCCCCAATGTCACCAAAGTAGCGACGTAGGGATAGGCATGCCATAAACTTGCTGTTTCGCTGACATCGTTGTGAATCGTATAAGGCTGTTCTCCCAAATAAATTCGAGCAATCCAGCCGCCTGCGGAATGACCGATCAGGTTAACCTGAGAGACGTTGTAGTCTTGCCGCAACTGTTTCACGGTTTGATCGAGTTGACGCAAAATGGGTATCATCGATCGCCCTCCCACCGTGGGGAACCAATCTCGTTGCCTTAAAGGGACGATCGCTGTGGGAAATCCTAATTTTTGTAACGCTTGTTCTAAATCACGGTATTCGATCGCACCCGCGAAAAAGCCCGGTAAAATGACAGTCGGTAATGGCATTGGGGATTTTAGATTGGGAATTTAGATTTGGGATCGGTTGTTCAAACAGGTTTATTATTAATCAAACTTAACAAATGGTGACGGCACAAGTGGGCACCCTATACGGCATCAGTGTGGGACCGGGTGACCCTGAATTAATCACTCTCAAAGGACTGCGTATCCTAAAACAGGTACCCGTGGTGGCGTTCCCGGCTGGGGTTCGAGGTAAGCCGGGAATGGCTCAGCAGATTGTGCAGCCGTGGTTGGAAAGCGATCGCGTTGAGTTAGCTTTGACTTTTCCCTATGTACAAGACATGGCAACTCTGACTCAAGCGTGGCAAACGGCCGCCGAGCAGGTCTGGCAGTATCTAGGTCGGGGTCAAGATGTGGCGTTTGTTTGTGAGGGAGATGTCAGTTTCTACAGCACGTTTACATATTTAGCCGAGACGCTGCAACAATTGCATCCTGAAAGCCTCGTGCAAATGGTACCGGGAGTTTGTTCGCCTATGGCAGCCGCATCGGCGTTGAAGAGTCCTTTAACGATTCGCGACCAGCGCCTCGTCGTGCTGCCAGCTCTCTATAATGTGGAGGAACTCGAAACAATCCTGGACTGGGCAGATGTTGTGGTACTAATGAAAGTGAGTTCGGTCTACCCGCAAGTATGGGAGGTGTTGCACCGACGCAAGCTGTTAGAACACTCTTGTGTAGTGGAACGAGCTACCCTAGCCGAGCAAGTGTTGTATGAGGATTTACGCGATCGCTCCACTCTGAAATTGCCCTATTTTTCCCTACTCATCGTGAACGTTAAAGACTCTATCCGTTAGATTGGGTTAAGCCCCTTCAAGAGACGGCAACTTCTCTCCTGAAGAGGTAGTCATTGTTGTGTAACAACAAAACGACCCAAAAAGTGGCAACTCAACCGTTCTGTTCCCAACGGCTGAGATTATCATTAAAAGTCAAACAGCAATTCTTAAGTTGAAGACTGCTTCAAACCACCTAACCTACATCCATAACCTGCCTGCAACGACGCAGTGGAGTGAACTGTAACTGCTATGTCTTACGCTTCCCTCTTTAAAAGCCTTCCTGAAAAGCTGACTCAGCCCATCGGTATTGCTATTCTGGCTTCTCTTGGTATCCATGTGCTGGTCGGAGTCACACTCCCCTATTGGTCTGGGTTATCCAATAGCAAGTCGAAGCCCATCCGAAATGTCAAGCTGGTGCAGTTACCCTCATCAGAGCGCAGCCGTATTCCATCTCCTGCACCGTCACCATTAACCCTGCCACCCAATGTCAGTCAGCAGCTACAGCCTCTGCCCCCCTTGCCGTCCTCTCTAAGTACTCCTTTACCATCCTCGTCCAAAGATTCATCGGTTTATAATTTCCCGCTAACTCCTTTGCCATCACTGGGCAATCTCAATCTGTCTCCCTTATCTCCCTTACCCAGACGTCGTCCATCGTCGCTCAGGCTGCCGGTTTTCAACTCCCCCTTACGAAATGACCTGATCTCTCAACTATCTGCACCTCCGAAAGATTTGGCATTGCGACCATCTACGGTAAAACCAGATTTTCTGCTGCCTCCCAAACCGAATTCAACTCTGCCGCCACCACCTCCAGCGTTTTTACCCCCACCGCCTAATCCGGCCTCTCCACTGCCTGGGGGAGTTATGGCTAGTCCTCTACCAGAATTTGCGGCGAATCCCGGACAAGCTTCCAATCCATCCGGTTCGCTCAATTCAACATCGCCAGTGGCTGTAAATCCCGGCACGGCAGGATTGGATGCTCCTTGGTCAACGCCAGGTACGGGGACAACACTTCCTACCGAAACAACTCAAGCGGCGGTTCCAGGTTCGCTGCCAGGTAGCTCGACAGGTAGTAGCAGCGGTAGTAATTACGATGCGTATCAACGAAACGTCATTAACTGGCAAGAGCGAACTCAGACCTACAGCCGTCCGAAAGAAGTTCTGATCGCTAACAACTCCATACCTAAAAATGCTTCGGCTGGAGAAACCGCGAATGGTGAAGTCTATATCGCTGTGAAGGTTGATGAAAGGGGCAACATTATCTCCAACTCTCTGGATGTGATGGGGAGTTCTTTCTCGGATGCCTCGTTTGACAGTTCAGCCAAAGACGCTGTTCGGAATTATCGGTTCCAAGGCACGGGTAAGGCCGAGGCTTACGTCGTTCGGGTTCAGTTTAACGGTGGTAGTAGAGGTGCTGGTAGCGTCATAGAATCTCCAACTCCGGGAACTCGACCAAGCACTCCCAAGCCAGACGCTTCTCCGGAAAGCTTGAGTCTTCCAAAACCCGGCGTTTCTCCCGAGCAGCCTAGCACCTCTAAGCCGGAATCAAGTAGCGATCGCATTAGTACTCCCAAACCTGATGTGTCACCAGATCGCCTTAATTTAACTAGACCGGAAACGTCCTCCGATCGCCTAAACGCTCCTAAGCCAGATGCTTCGCCTGCCTCTAATCGCCTGAATGCTCCCAAACCGGACGCTTCTCCCGATCGCGTCAATCTTCCTAAACCTGATGCTCCATCTCAACGTCTGAGCCTACCTAAGCTTCCCGACTCCTCTCCGGCATCTGAACGTCCAAGTGCTCCCAAACCAGAATCGTCCTCAGAACGCTTGAGTCCTTC
>DATNPT010000046.1:0-5446 GCA_036703075.1 Chroococcales cyanobacterium | reverse complement strand
ATTGGTAGTCGGGTTTACAGCCGATGGGGATCGCAGGTGCTAACGTGAGTGGATGTAATAAGCACTCTTGATAGTAAAGACCCTCGGTAAACCATGGCTCAAATACTAGATTCTCTACCTTCTGATAATCAAAATCGCATTCTCTGCTGCTATGTAAATGCCACTAGCCAGATTCAGGTAGCTCGGATTACAAATATTCCTAACTGGTACTTCGAGCGTGTTGTCTTTCCGGGTCAGCGTTTGGTCTTTGAGGCTCTGCCCAAGGCTTTGCTTGAGATTCATACAGGCATGATGGCAACGGCAATTCTCTCAGATACAATCCCTTGCGATCGCTTGCGCGTAGACGAAGAGGATGCAGACTCACCGATGCCGATCGCGAAGCAACCCGTAGAACCAATTGCGACTAAACCTGTAGAAACAGTCCATAGCAAGAAGCTTCAATTAGTTACAGAATCTTTAACACTCGCGGCTATGGGTTAATCGATTTTAGAGGTTATACCGTCATCTGAGGTTGCTGTAATTGGCAACCTCTATCTATATCTATCATGATGAGGTAGACGTTAACACACTGATTTTGGCATCAACGAGTGGATCTACCCTCATTTCTCTGGCTATGGAAAATAGCAGCTTGGTCAATGGGCTTATCGCTCTTGGCCTATTTTTTATTGACAGTCACTGGCATCGTTCTCTTTTCTAAACGCTACCTGGGGCGTTCTCGACCCAATTGGTTGCGACCCTTGCACTACATCATTGGCTGGGTCATGGTGAGCTTAGTGCTACTATTGCTTGCGATCGGTCTTGTCGGTACTTTGGGTCACTATGGTTCTCTAGGACACTCGGCACATGCGATCGCAGGTCTAGCCGTTGTAGTGCTGGTATTGCTTTCAGCGGGTGTTTCAACTCAAATCAGTCCGAATCAAGCTTGGGCGCGTGCCGTGCATGTAGGTATCAATATTGCTCTATTGGTAGGATTCGCTTGGGTTTCGTTCACGGGGTGGCAAGTTGTGCAGAAATATCTGTCTTGAACGAAATCTTCTGCTGTATTGAAATAAATCCTTAAGCAACAAGACAGCCAGCTGAGCCTGATAATGATGATTAGCTCTTTAGGAGTAAAAGCTCGATTGCTATCCCGTACCAGATCAGGAGCAAAGATTACTCAGTGTAAGCTTGTATCACCTCTTATAGGGATGGCTGTAGACCTTTTCCTTGTATTGAGTGATGAATCGACTATGGAATTAAGCTTATGAATAGATTTGCTGGAGTAATTATTACGGTAGTTGCACTTGCCGCCCTGATTGGTGCAGCACTGGGTTGGCGCTTCCCTTTTCCAGGTTCGAGGTCCGAGACAGCTAGTGTAAACGGAAGGTCTTCTCCAAGGCTAACAGCAGGACAGCCTATACGGACTGGAAACACAGTTAGTCAGCCGACGAATACAACAACAGCGAGAAATAGTTCTGGGACAACCGTTGCTAAAAACTCTAATTCAACAACTCCTGAGCTGCCTGCTGAGACAACAGGAGGCGACACTACTACAAATGAGGGAGTTTCAGCCATGTGGTAAGAGATAGCTGTCGGATCTCGACCAAACAGTCATCTGTATCCTGTTTGAAGCTTGAACTCATACGAGCTAAGAAGCGCGAGCGCGTGAAATAAATCTTAAGGAATACTCGTTCGAGGAGCATCCCTGACCCGAGTAGGAGCGAAAACGACTAAGGATGAGCTTTAATAATTGGTCAGGAGGAGGATGCGGAACTCTTCCTTTTTGCCCAGTTACGCATCAATTTATCGGATTACAGCTATGAACAGATTTGCTGGGATAATTATTACGGTAGTTGCGATCGCTGCTCTCATTGGTGCAGCTCTTGGTTGGCGCTTTCCCTTTCCAGGTCAGAATCGGACAGCAAACCAGCTAAGGACGTCTCCACAAACAACACAACAGGCTAACCGAACGCAACTGCGAACCAGTCAGCCCACCAACTCGGCAAGAGGTACCAATCAAACACAAACAACAGCGCAGGTGCCAAACAACACTCAGACAAATACGCAGCCATCTGACGTTAACATCAATCCAGAAGCGACTGGAAGTGGAACTGGGCAAGCCGAGACTGGGGGACAACCTGTGTCAGCATTTTGGTAGGGTTAGGGCATTAACTAGCAACATGATAGACGTGTACTGACACGTCTTTAATTCTTTAGGAATGAACGCAGCAAGTGAGATTCTGATCGTTGGCGGTGGTGTAATTGGTTTTGCGCTCGCTGTCGAGTTGAAGTTGAGAGGGCGAACCGTTACTCTGGTCAGCCGCGACTTCAAACAAGGCGCTACACCAGCCGCAGCTGGGATGTTAGCTCCTCAGGCAGAAGCCATCCCCCAATCGCCAATGTTGGATTTATGCCTGCGATCGCGATCGTTATATTCCCAATGGTGTGCCAAGCTCGAACAGCTAACGGGTGTTTCTACCGGCTACTGGCCTTGCGGTATCTTAGCACCCGTTTACGAACAGCCAAGAAACACAGCTGTCGAAACCGCTGACTGGTTGGACGCCAATGCGATTAATTTATACCAACCCGGATTGGGTTCAGAGGTCGTTGGTGGCTGGTGGTATCCCGAAGACGGACAAGCGGATAACCGGGCGCTAGCACAGGCATTGCGATTAGCAGCACAGGCATTGGGTGTAGAGTTGCGTGAAGGTGTAGAAGTCGAAGCGATCGAGCAACGCAATCGAGTTGTCACTGGTTTGAGAACCTCGGCGGGTGAATTTCAAGCCGAGCATTACGTCCTAGCAACAGGCGCTTGGTCTAGCGAACTGTTGCCCATACCGGTACGACCGAAAAAAGGTCAGATGCTATCGGTGCAAGCGCCTCAAGGGAATTCCAAGTCTTTACCCCTACAGCGAGTGCTGTACGGTTCTGACATTTACATCGTGCCGCGTCGAGATGGACGGATTTTGATTGGTGCAACGGTTGAAGACGTTGGCTTTTTGCCTCACAATACTCCGGCAGGAATCCACTCTCTTTTGGGGCAAGCGATACGGCTATATCCTCAAATACAGGACTATCCCATTCAAGAATGCTGGTGGGGATTTCGACCCGATACACCGGATGAATTACCCATTCTCGGTTCTAGTCCCTGTGAAAATCTCACCTTCGCTACGGGTCACTACCGTAACGGCATTCTCCTAGCCCCCGTGACAGCCACGCTGCTGGCTGACCTGATTTGCGAACAAAAGACTGACCCGCTGCTTGCTCATTTTCGCTACGACCGTTTCTACACTAAACCCGCTTCAGCCCAGAATAGTTCAATGCTTAGTTTTTCCAGCAACGCTTCCCCCTCATCCTCTTCACTCCTGGCACCTCATCCCTCGCCCGCAACCGAACACTCTCCTACTGACAGCCTTACGATAGCGGGTCGGACGTTTCGTTCTCGTCTCATGACTGGCACGGGGAAGTATCGCACGCTAGAGGAAATGCAGCAGAGCATTGTCGCCTGCGGTTGTGAAATTGTTACCGTTGCCGTGCGCCGGGTTCAAACCAATGCACCGGGGCATGAAGGACTGGCCGAAGCGCTGGATTGGACAAAGGTCTGGATGCTACCCAATACCGCAGGTTGCAAAACAGCAGAGGAAGCCATCCGCGTAGCACGACTGGGTCGTGAAATGGCAAAGCTATTGGGGCAAGAAGACAATAATTTTGTCAAGTTGGAAGTGATTCCGGACACGAAGTATCTGCTTCCCGATCCAATTGGTACCTTACAAGCAGCAGAGCAATTGGTGAAAGAAGGGTTTGCCGTCTTGCCTTACATCAATGCCGACCCCATGCTCGCGAAGCGACTCGAAGAGGTTGGCTGCGCGACAGTCATGCCTTTGGGTTCGCCAATTGGTTCGGGACAGGGTATCAAGACAGCGGCGAATATCCAAATCATCATTGAAGAGGCTCAAGTGCCAGTCGTGGTTGATGCTGGAATTGGTAGCCCTAGTGAGGCGGCTTACGCGATGGAGATGGGCGCGGATGCTTTGCTAATTAATAGCGCGATCGCATTGGCACAAAATCCAGCCGGTATGGCTAGAGCGATGGGCTTAGCCACGGAAGCCGGCCGTCTTGCCTACCTAGCTGGTCGAATTCCCATCAAAAGTTACGCTAGTGCCAGTTCGCCCCTAACCGGCACGATTACTGAATCGTGACGATTTTGCCCTAGCAAAACTTCTGATTTTCGTTAAAAAAAGTTAAATTTTTTAGAGAGTAATTGTGAAAAGTTATGTAACATTAGTTTAAGTAAGCAAAAAGAAGGTTTTAATCATGCCCTATACCACAGAAGAAGGCGGACTGCTTAACAATTTTGCAAAGGAGCCAAAAGTATACCAAGCTGAGCCACCGACGCAGGCTCAAAAGAGGAACTACCTTGTGCTAGGCATTGCCGCTTTGGTCTTGGTTAGTGGACTACTATTCGTTGCTTACTCGGCTTCTCACATTGGCTGATCTTTCGTCAGTCTAAAGACGGCTGTAACGAGAGGTTACTGTTCGATTCTCAAACAGGGCAGAGAAAAATTCCGATTGATTAGGAATCTCCTGACTGCTGAATAGTTTTAATCGCATTCATCGCACTTTGGAAACTCTCTGTCCTGCCTTGTTGCTTGAAAAGGTCAGCCGCTTTCTTTAAGTCGTCTATGGCTTCTTTGGTGTTTTTGAGGTTGAAGCGAGTCAGACCTCGATTATAGAAAGCTTCTGCGAACGTTGGTTGCAGCCGAATCGTCTCCGTGTAATCGGCAATCGCTGCTTGATGCTGGTTAATTCGGTTTCGAGCTAACCCTCGGTTGTAGTAAGCCATAGCATTCTGGGGATTAATCTGAAGCGCTCGATCGTAATCAGCTAGAGCTGCATCGTGTCCCCCCAATTCATCTTGGCTGTTCCCTCGGGTAATGTAAGCTGTATCGTTTTTGGGGTTAAGCGCAATTGCCTTGGTGCAATCAGCGATCGCTTCTGGGTACTTCTTCAAAAGATAGTAGGCATAGGCTCGGTTACTAAAGGCTTGAGTAAAGCTAGGGTTGAGGCGAATCGCTTCGCTGTAGTCACTAATTGCCTTGTCGTAATCCCCTAAAGTGTGCTGAGCATAGCCTCGGTTGTAATAAGTATCGGCGTCATTGGGGTTAAGTTGTAGAGCTTGGGTAAAGTCCGCGATCGCTCCTTGATAATCGCCAGCATCCAACTTATCTACGCCTCGGTTATACAAGTCCACCGCACTCATCTGACTGGGCTTGGTTTCGGCAGCCAGCAAGAGCGAAGCAGGCGGACGTTCGGCCGCGACAACTTGAGGTAGTCCAGTCAGTACCGTCGCCAATCCCAGCAAGGCAAGCGTTCGATAAGTCTGGTTCATCGTCTTTCCTCCAAAGCAGCATTCTTGTTTTAGTCGGTAGTGCACTCAATCATGAAGCACCTATAAGGTGCAAACAAG
>DATNPT010000039.1:0-3990 GCA_036703075.1 Chroococcales cyanobacterium | reverse complement strand
TGCCACCGTGAAGCCGCACTAACTCCTGTACCAGCGACAGCCCAATGCCAGTCCCTTCATACGTTCGCCCCTTTGCTTCGCGCACGCGATAAAACCGCTCGAAAATGTGGGGCAACTCATCGGTGGGAATCCCAATCCCTGTATCTCGAACCTCTAGTTCGATCTGGTCATTCCGCTCGCGCAGCACAACGACGATCTCTCCCTCAATCGTGAACTTGAAGGCGTTAGAGAGCAAGTTCAGCACAATCTTTTCCCACATCTCACGATCGACCCAAGCAGGTTTAGCCAGCGGCGGACAATCGACGACAAGACTCAGATTGGCTTGGGCTATCGCGGAACGAAACACACTGGCGAGTTCAGCCGTGAATGCGGCTAAATCAGTCAGTTCATACACTGCCGCCATCCGACCCGCTTCGATGCGAGAAAAGTCCAAGAGGGTATTGACCAGTTTCAGCAACCGCTGTCCATTGCGCTGCACCATCTGCAACTGTTCTCGCTCAGCTGCTGGCAGTTGCCCATTCAGGCGGTTTAGCGTTTCGTCCAGGGGATCTAACATCAGCGTCAGCGGGGTGCGAAACTCGTGTGACACATTGCTGAAGAAGATTGTTTTGGCGCGATCGAGTTCTGACAGTGCCTCATTCGCGACTTGCAGTTGTTCGTTGACCTCTTTTAGCTCCTGTACTCTCGCATAAATTTCCATCTCCATCTGCTCGCTGCGAGACTGGAGGGCTCGATTCAACTGCCGCTGCTCATTGCGCTGCTGCTGCACTTGCACAAACTCTGTCACGTCTTCGGCTCGGTGAATGATGTGCGTCATTACACCGTTTTCATCAAACAGCGGAAAATTCACCGGAGTCCAATAGCGCTCCTCAAAACCACCCCCAACAGAATCAGGGCGACGAATGTCATACTTCTGCACCGCCATCGTATGCGGCTTGCGATACTTCAGCACACTTTCTAGAGATGCCCGTAAGTTCCGCACCCCGTCTGCGTTTGGAGCGTCGGGGTTCTCTGGAAACACCTCGAATAAATACCGACCCACAACCTCTTCTCGTTTGGTCAAGGTGGCTTGAAAATAAGCATCGCTGCCAGCGACGATGACAAAATCGAGGTCGTAGATGATGAACAGTCCGGGTATCGATTCAAATAATCGTTGAAAATTCAGCATCAATCTTAGCCTCCCCTGGCGGCAGTGAAGCTTACTATCAATCTCATCTCCGCTGCTTCAAGCAAAGGCAGGCGAGAAGCTAGCCGTAGACCTAAAACTGTTTGGAGATGCAACCAGGTTTCAACGTTACCGGGCGGCGTTTGCGACCAATCGACGTTGCCAGCAAAGTTTTCTTCAGACGCTGTCACCGTTCGTACCTCTTCCCCTGTGTTGCCTTCGGAGCATACTTGGTTCGTAGTGCCTCACCTCGCTCTCCTAAATGATTCAGGAGGGTATCAATTTGCTTGAGCGCCAGGGGAGAAGGCATAGTATGTCCATTTTCCCAACGGTTAATCGTGGCAAAGGTCATGCCGAATTCGTCGGCAAACTTTTCCTGGGATAGCTGCATTGTGCAGCGCAGCTCCCGCACCAATCTGCCGAGCGCAGGTTGCCGCATCCAACGCTGTTTTGGTTTGAGGAGCATCTCAATCAGCAGTATATAGACCCACATATCACTTTTGACGCAAATAGTCCTTCTTACCATCCGTCTGGAGTTTGAAACCGTCTCCTGAAAACTGGTCTAAAGCCAACTCATAGGCGAACTGCACCAAAATCCAGTCGTGCGTAAGGGCAAGGTATGCGAAAGCCCCTACTTTGAATCGCATCTAACTTCTATTAAATTAAAAAATAGCTTTCCGCTCTAAAAATTGATACTAAACGTTGAAAAGCGATATAATAGAGCAAGTTAAACCATAAAAATGTAAAGCTGATGAAACTAAAAGGGCGAGTGACCGCTTATCTACCCGAAGAAATCCAAGCAGCCTTAGAAGAATGGGCTGAAGAAGAAAGTCGCTCGTTGAGTAGCTTGGCTACCTACATCCTGACTCAAGCGGTTAAAGAGCGACAACAACAACAAAAAAAATCCGAGTCCTAACTCATTCGTTAACGACGACCCAGAACTCATCATAGTACGTCAGAAGTTGACATTTTCTCGGAAGAGAGCGCCGCTTCTTGACGCTCTCTTTTTAACGACAGACTCCTGCCGAGCCTACTGAGAGTAAACACGAGCAACACTGCAACCACACAGACAGCAAACACTGGAACTGCGATCGCTAACCAAGATAAGACTATTGAGCCGATTGCTTCAATTGTAGAAATCAAAGCATTCCCCAGTCCCCCCGTCATTACCGTTGAAGCCAAGCGTGCAATCCCCGAAAACGCTTGAATCGTCCCCGCCGAACCCCCACCTGCAATTAACGCTACAGTCCACTGCAACATCGGATCGGCGTCGGGAATCAGGGAAGCTGTCACAACAGTACCCGCTGCGATCGCCATGGGTGTTGCTATAGTATCCAGCAAATGATCGACAAAGGGGATGTAGTAAGCTGCAATTTCAATACAGGTGGCTACCGCCAACACGATTAGCGCTGGGTAACTACCCATCCACTCGAAATTCGGCGAGAGTGTCAAATGGCCGAATAGTGCCGCCATACTCATCACCAGTGGTGGCACGAAGACTCGAAAGCCACAAGCTGCACTCAGCCCAATACCAATACAAATACTCAAAAGGGTATCCATCGCTCAAGCTAAAGCTGAAACCTATATTTTTCAGCTTAGGAAAAGGTTCCTTGACTTGTTTCCATCCAATTGTGGATCTGTGCGAACTCTGATTAATCCCTGCGGCATAGCGTGAAGCGATTAGCCGTTTACCGCTTCGCGGAGTTTTGAATTAAAAGATCGATCGTTTGCATGGTGTTATGGTTGTGCTCTCATGGGCAAGAGCAATTTTGAGAGGATACCTGCAATATTCCAAGCGTCATCTCCACCTCTATGATGAGTACCTTCGAGGGGAAGATTGAGGAATTCTAAGGCTCGATCCATGCCAACTTCTTGAGGTAAAGCGTGAATAATTGCAAATAAACTCTTGACATTAAGGTGAGTTGTACCAAAAGGATAGCCAATTTGAAAAGACTCGCACTGCCTTTCAAATTGACGGCGATCGTAGTCACCATAGCTTGTCCAAACTCGCTCTTTAGACAAATACTTTTTCTTGAGAATTGAGCAAGCGGCTGCAAAACTAATTCCGCGATCGACCTGTGCTTGGGTTAACGTTGTGAGCTGGGTGCAAAACTCACTCACTTGGGAGCGATCGGGTTTTACCAAAATACTATCTTTCTCTAACCGTTGTGCAGAGGCAACATCGAAAAGACAAATCCCTATTTCGATAATCTCGCTTTCTTGTCCAGGAGGTGGAGTGTTCTGCCAACAAGTAGATTCGATATCAACTACAAGAATTTGGTCTAGTTTTCTTGCCAAGCTATTCTCCTTTTCTCATGCCTTAATTAAGACACTTCTCTTCAGTTTCAGGAATCTCATTATTTGCAGTGCGAGCATCTTGATCGCGTACTTCTAGAACACCAATTCAGTATTAAGAATGCTCGCATTACTATTGCAAGGCTGGGATGTACCCCTAGTTAGTGTTCCCACAATTACTCGGTTGCAAAGGCGATCGCTTTCTTCATTCTAGCTAGTCAGCACTTTCTGCCTGACTGCGAATCAACCGCTGCACGCTCACCAATGCCCGATTTAACTCATAAGCTTTACGCTCGCGATTATGCAAATATGCCTGTTGTTCCTCCTCAATCATCTGTACATCCTGACGCACTAATCCATCTAGTAATTTTTGAGCCGAGCCAAACAAACTATCTTTTACAAACCGACGAAACCACACGGGTAACTTATGCAACCGCCAAAATGCATTCAACGACGTGAAATGAATGAGATAAGCACGAGTTTTGGTTTGACTCACTGGACAAAATAGGCAATAAATCTTGAAATCTTTT
>DATNPT010000035.1:0-5666 GCA_036703075.1 Chroococcales cyanobacterium | reverse complement strand
ATGGGAGGCACCCATTAGTTAACGCTTGCGTTACTTGAGTCAACAGTGAACAGTTTCGTAGTGAACAGTTGGCATCAATGCTTCCGGTGGGAGTTCTTAATCCCCTTTAAAGGCAACAGGGAACGGGGAACGGGGAACAGTCAAGGCGTATGGTGGAGGATTTAAACCCGCTACTAATGCGCCGACTACTCTCTCTTCGTGGGGGCTTGTACCCAGTTCAAGGGGAACTTTTTTGGTCACTACTAGAGCGTCGGTTCAGTCATCAAAAATAGGGCAAGGCATGCCTTGCCCCTACAGACGGGCTGCGTTCACCTCCTTTGAAAACCGCTAGAATCTACGGCAACTCGCTCAACAAGGTACTCACATCTACAGTCAGTTTTTCACCGAGTAAGAGCAATTGACGCAGTTGAGCTGTATCCCAATCGGTTTTTCGAGTCAGTGTTGTCGTTTGGCCCCGATCGTTTTTCTCAGAAACTAAGTCGGCTTGCTTTGCCAATTGACATTGTGAGCCAATTCGTGTGTGCAGGCAGCTAAAGTAGAGTTCTTGGCAGCGATCGAGAGAAAGACCTAGATTAAGCTGACGTCCTAACTCGATTAAACGAGTAATAAAGTCGATATCAGCATAGAGCGTGTCTGGATGAACGTCGTAGAGCAATTGCCAGAGCGATCGCAAAATTAGCTTCTCTAAGGTTGATTTCGCATCTCGGATATTCAGCTGACAGCGCAGATGATTGGCTTCAGTGGCGATCGCTTCTAATTGTGCCAGATGCGATAGTGCCAACTGGGGATCGCTAGCGTCTTGCTCCAGTGCCTTGAGGAACGTGAGGCAGCGGTTGGATAGCGCGATCTCTGCTGCTACCTGCAACTCCTGCGGCACGGTTAACTCATCCCGATGAAACGCCATCAATACCCCGTAATTATCTCGGTACACCTGGGTATAGAGCTGATCTAGCCGTGTCAAGGTTTCCTGACTCAAAAGTCCCATAATCCGATGACGCTCTTCGGCAAATAGATTCTGCAAGCTAAAGGATTCCTCACAGAACATCTGATTCATCGCCAGAATGGCATGAGCAGCACTGGCTTCTTTCAAAGCGTTAAACACCCGATCTTTGAGCTTGCTGTAGGCACGACGCCCTGCAAAGGGTTGAATGCAGCAATGGAAGTCCCAACCTCCCAAGTGCAATACTGCAAACACGAGATGAGCGCTTTCCCAGGTAATCTCGGAAACCAGCCGTAATTGTCCCACCGCCAGCGTCAGCGCTCCCATGCGCTGAATTTGGTAGTCCATTTGCTGAGCGTCGTAGCAGTAGACTTGCTGTCGTTGCTGATAACTCGTAAATAGAGACGCTATTGCGTAGTGCGCCGCCACTTGCTTGAAGCTAACTTGCGCTGACACCACCAATTGTCGGTAAACTTCAGCCCCAGTTTTGAAGAAATCAACATTGCTGGGGGCTAAGGCGAGACGTTTGAGAAAGCCTTTTTCGAGCTGGACTCCAGAGACATCACCCGCTAGTTCTAAAGCACGAGCCGCGTAGCGTAGAATCTGGACACCTTCTGGACGGGAGATTTCCTCGAAAAACCAACCGCAGCTCGTGTACATGAGCATCGCATGACGCTGCATTTCCAACAAACGGAGGGCATCAATCTGCTCTACAGGTGAGAGTTTGCGAGTGCGGTGACGCGCTAGGAAGCTTTCAACATTTTCCGGGGAGCGATCGCGAATGCACCCAATATATTCATCTCGCGCTGCCCAGGGATCGCGAAATAATTGGTGACCTACTTCTTCATAAACTTTACTTAAATGATCCCGCAACCAATCTAAAGCGTGACGTAGGGGACGTCGCCATTTCTGGTTCCACAAACCACCCCCCCCGCAACCGCAATCCTCCTGCCAGCGATCGACACCGTGAGCGCAACTCCAAGCGGTCACGGGCTTTAGCACCACTTCCCAGGTTGGGGGATTGATGCTGAGGTAGTGAGCATAGTTGGTCACCGTCCAACCTCGCTGAGGAAACTCCTGAGTAAAGGCATAAGCGAGACACTTCTCGGTTCCACCTTTATGGTGTCCGAACGTTTCCCCATCCGTGGCGACAGAGATAAGCTGTGCTGGTCGATGATCCCCACGCACGGCTTGACCTAAGCGCCCCGCAAAGTTATGGGCATGGCTCAAAGCATCGTTAAAGCCCATATCTCGCGAGATCGGACCATCGTAGAAGAAGATATCGATATATCTGCCGTCAGCCAGGAAACAGCGGTAAGGGCGCGTGGGATCGATTTGAGAACCACCCACCTCTAGCCATTGGGTGACGGGTTGCTCGTCGCTGGGGATCGGACGGCAGCGCTCGGCTTGAGAGGGAGCGAGAATGATAAACTTGATTCCCTCGGCGACAAGTGCCTCTAGGGTGGGATAATCGACCGCTGTTTCCGCCAGCCACATGCCTTCGGGATCGCGACCGAACCGGGAGCGGAAGTCTTCTTTACCCCAACGGATTTGGGTGTATTTATCCCGTTCGTTGGCTAAGGGCAAAATCATGTGGTTGTAGACTTGCGCGATCGCATTGCCATGACCGTCAAGGCGAGCGGCACTTTTGCGATCGGCTTCCAGAATCCGCTGATAAACTTCAACGTCATAACGTTCTAGCCAAGACATCAGCGTGGGACCAATATTAAAGCTTAGATACTCGTAGTTATTAGCGATCCCCACAACTTCGCCCCGGTCATTCAACACCCTGGCAAACGCATTGGGGCGATAGCACTCGTGGTGAATTCGCTCGTTCCAATCGTGGAATGGAGTTGCGCTCGGTTGACGCTCGATAGTGTCGAGATATGGGTTTTCACGCGGCGGCTGGTAGAAATGACCGTGAACAGTTACATAAACGCCAGTGGCCGTTTTTAGGGGATCGTTTGCGATCCCCGCATTGCCATTTAACTGTGCAATGGCATTCAATGCAGCAGCTTGTGAAGCTGGAAGGTCAGCAGCAGAAGTCATGAGATTACCAAATTCTAAAAAGACTAGTTAAACGGCTTCTCTCGCCCCATACATGGACGCTGTAGTAGGAAGCCTATAAATCCATCAAGCTGAAGTCTGCTTTGGAGCGACGATCTTAATAGGGAACTAACAAAAGCAGAATTTAGCGAGGAGCAAGCAAGCGAGTAGTAAAGTGACTTTGGGGATGAACGTTCGGAAACCTTTGATACTAGTATTATTCAACCGCATTGTCCTACTCTGACAGTCGGAAGTTCATGGAACTTGCGTTTAGTTCATAGAACTTAATTGCAAGATAACAGTTCCCTGGTGTGGCGATACCCTATCAAATGACATATTATCAGATGACATTTTCTGTTGCATCCCAGAAGCGAGTATCCTAGATGCGTGTCATAGCAACGCTTTTGAGGTACACGAAGCCTAGATGCTCAACAAGAATACGATTTTCCTCATTTTGCTGCTGTTTGTTCCCGTTTCCATTGCAGCTCACTTTCTAGAGTGGGGAGCGGCAGTTGTCTTCATTACGTCTTGCATCGCGATTGTCCCCCTAGCCGCTTTCCTGGGTACTGCCACAGAAGAAATTGCGGTAGTAGTTGGCCCTTCAGTCGGGGGCTTACTTAATGCGACGTTTGGTAATGCCACAGAACTGATTATTGCCCTGATTGCCCTAAATGCAGGACTCGTCAATGTCGTCAAAGCGACGATCACGGGATCGATTATCAGTAATTTACTCCTAGTGATGGGCTTTGCCATGTTGTTGGGAGGCTTGCGATACAAAGAGCAGAGCTTTCAGCCGATCGTAGCGCGGGTAAATGCCTCTTCAATGAACTTGGCGGTGATTGCAATTTTGCTGCCCACCGCCGTGCAAGCGACTTCTGCTGGCATTGCACAACCGATTTTACAAAAGCTTTCCGTGGCTGTGGCTGTGGTCTTAATCCTGGTCTACGGACTGACGCTACTGTTTTCCATGAAAACTCATAGCTATTTGTTTGATGTAGGTATGGCGGGCATGGAGGACATCGCGGACTCGAACCTAGTCCCAGAAATTCCCGAACACAAACCTAACGTATTGCTATGGGTTGGAGTGCTACTGATTGTCACTCTCGCCGTTGCGTTGGAGTCAGAACTCCTGGTTGACAGCTTGGAAGAAGCAACCTCGCAATTGGGATTGAGTGCGCTGTTTACGGGTGTCATCCTGCTACCCGTGATTGGTAATGCTGCCGAACACGCTACAGCCGTAACGGTAGCGATGAAAGATAAGATGGATCTTTCCCTGTCGGTAGCGGTGGGATCGAGCATGCAAATTGCCCTATTTGTCGCACCCGTATTGGTTTTGGCGGGATGGGCGCTCGGTCAGCCAATGGATTTGAACTTTAACTCGTTTGAACTGGTTGCAGTGGCAGTGTCCGTCTTAATCGCCAATTCCATTAGTTCCGATGGCAAGTCAAACTGGTTAGAAGGGACTTTGCTTCTAGCCGCTTATGTGCTTTTAGGGCTGGCGTTTTACTTTCACCCGGTTATTGAGGGTATGGGTTAATCGCGAAGTTGAGGGATGAGGGGTTCGTTCATCGCTCCCCCTTCCCGTGCATCTAAAATAAAGAGCGATCGCTCCTTATGACCAAATGTTGGCTAGTCGTAGCGATCGGATAATTAAGATTTAGTCGCTTTTGTGCTTAGCGATCGCTAGATTGGATAAGATATTTTACTTTTCCAAAACGTCTATTTTTAAGGGTAAAAATTCCCTATTACCCAAATTGGCGGGCGGCGTTTCCTCCCCTGGTTGGAGGAGCCTTCCACGCCGAATTTCTGTGAGAGGGCCATTAAGCTTTGAGGATATTTGCACACAAGCAAGGACAAGACAAATGAGTAAGAACTACCAGATACTCCTCAAAGTTCTTGGTATTACCGCACTCGCTGCACTTCTGGTTGCCGCTGTCATGTATTTCAATGGGAACAGAACAAACGCACGAATCGCGTTAGGGTTTGGTATGAGCGTTTCGGGTATAGCATTAATCCTATACAGTCTGCGCCAATAAATCGCTCAACCATGACAGACAAAGCTCCTGCCTACATTCTTGCCCTAGATCTTGGTACTACGGGCAATCGAGCGATTCTCTTCGATGCTCAAGGGGCAATTGTTAGCCAAGCTTATAAAGAACTCACTCAGTATTATCCCCAACCCGGCTGGTTAGAGCACGATCCCAGAGAAATTTGGCAGGATACGCTATGGGCAATGCAGACAGCGTTGCACAAAGCCGGGATAAGCGCTTCGGATATCGTCGCACTGGGGATGAGCGTGCAGCGAGAAACGTGTCTGTTATGGGACAAAACGACAGGGCGACCGCTACACAATGCTATTGTTTGGCAAGATCGCCGCACTGCATCGTTATGCAATCAGTTGGCCGAGCAGGGATATGCAGCGGAAATTAGCGATCGCACGGGATTAGTCCTCCACGCTTACTTCTCGGCCACTAAACTAGCTTGGTTGTTAGAGCATATTCAACCGCAACAAGACCCTCCTATTGACCTGGATAATGTTTTAGCTGGCACCATTGATACCTGGATTCTTTGGAACTTGACAGGAGGGCAAGTTCATGCGACAGAACACAGCAATGCTAGCCGCACGATGCTGATGAATTTGGCCCAGCAGAAATGGGATAGCCAGCTTCTAGAACTTTTT
>DATNPT010000034.1:0-8203 GCA_036703075.1 Chroococcales cyanobacterium | reverse complement strand
CCAACGACCCTGGCAATCCAGGCAGACGCAGAATTTTAGGAATTTTCTAGAACACCGTGTTAGTTTGGGAAAATTTAACGAATTTGCCTTATTTCAGCCCAAATACAATCTATCTGATACGAAATCCGGTTGCCATACCCCCTTAACACATCAAGGAAATTTCAACCAGTGATAGTGAGTTAAATTTTTAATTTCTGCTTTCATTTCTCTGAGCACGTTACAACGAAGACTAACACTTCTTCAAGTTCCTCAATCGTCTCGAAATACTCATTGACTAATGGTTCATCTACTAATGTCCAGAGTCTTTCTGCGGGTTGTATAGCAGTCGCCACAATTGTTAGGACATTTTTTTGTTGCCTGTTCCCCGTTCTCTGTTCCCTTTACAGCAAAATATAATGTCCTAACCGATATGTCCGTTGCTATAACGCTCTTCTGTCACTCTAGGCGATCGCAAACGCTGTAACCCTGATAGGATAGGCGTTTTCCCATTTGGTCTACATTTTTGAGTTTCTCTCAGAAACTCACCGCTCAAATCGTTATAAGGGAAAGCTCTCAGGCTTTGGCTTTGAGCGTGATTTTCCGAGAGTGACAGAAGAGCGATAATGTCCTAACGGATATGTCCGTTGCTATAAAATCTGAGCCATAGCAATTCTCAACCGCTCCCCCTAGGCTCCCTTAAAAAGGGGGATTCAGGGGGAGCCATGCAGGGAGCCAAGTCTTGTTCAGAGGGCATTTCAGCCTTAAATTGACGCCAATGGGCATTGCCATGCCCCTACAGGGTTTTCTGTATTCCATCCAAGCGAGAACCGCTATAGCTCGCACTCTAGGGCTGGGATGCCGGGGATGGAGGCAAATCGCTGACTTTTGTTGTTGCTAGTTCCCCTGGTTGCTCCTTGGCTTTCATGTCCAGCAATTCGGGAACGGTTACAAATTTGTATCCAAGTTCTTTGAGTTTGGCAATGATTTGCGGTAGAGCTTCCACAGTTGCTGCATGGCGACCACCACCATCATGCATCAATACAATACCTCCCGGTTTTGCCTTGCGAATGACGTTATTGACCAGCTTCTGGGCGGGAAGTGGACGATAATCCATCGGGTCATTTGACCACATGACAATCGCATAATTTTTCTTCTTAGCATAATCGGCAACTCCATTGTCTAGAATGCCTCCGGGCGGACGAAATATCGTGGTTGTAACTCCTGTTGTCTTATAAATTAAATCGGCCGTGTCATCAAGTTCGCCAGCAGCAGTTCGCTCATCCATATGACGGTATGAGTGATGCCAAGTGTGGTTGCCAATCGCGTGTCCTTCAGTCACAACCTGCTGTGCAATCTTCGGATAAGCTTGTAATTGTTGGCCGACCCAAAAGAAGGTCGCCTTGATATCGTTTTTCTTCAGGATTTCTAACACCCGCAACGTGTTCTGAGGAGAAGGTCCGTCATCAAACGTTAGTGCAATAACCTTATCAGACCCAACCAGTTTAACCTGCTTAACAATTTTTGCTTGAAACTCAGTAGGGGTAGGAAAGGTGGCAACCGGCTGCTCTACAGACACGTTCTGCGTGTTCACCCCATTTTCAGACGCCTCTCCAGCTCTTGGTACTGGCGAGGTTGTGCTTTCTGAACCGCGATTGGGCGTCAAACTCGATGAACTCGTGGTATTTTGCTGCTGACTGTCAGGCTTGCCACTCAAAGGTTGGGCTTTGGCGTTTTCCTGCTCGCTAGGATTTAAACTCGAAGGCTGAGTTTGAGAGTTTGACTGAACGCTGATGGGAAATTTTGCACTCCCCTCGACTGCTGCGCTCTGTTGCTTCTCGGTTCGAGCAATAACAGGTTCAGAATCCCGCTCCGGAGGAAGTGCTATGACAGGCGATGCCTGGGACAATGAAGCCGTTTGTTTCGTTGACTGATGAGCCGGTTGCTTAGATTGCCAACTCAGACCAACCGCAACACCGCAAGTAGTAGCCGCTAGTGTAGCGAATAGTAGACCTCGCACAAGGACGGGGTGAAGTTTTGCCACGTTATTTCCTTCCTCTCCTCACATGTCTCCATAGGCACGCCCAGAAGTCAAAATACCATCAATTTTGCCTTTCTATCCTTAATTATTTCATTAACATCCTCGCACCGCTAACCTCTACGAGGTATAGCGAGGGATTCCCAAGAATTCTTGGTTCTCAGTTCATCGCTCTTGTCGCCCCCGTCTCAGAGGCGAGAAGCTTAAGCGCTTGAATCTTAAAAGTTTAGTGGTAGTTCGTTTAAATAATCTATCCCAACAATTATTAGAAGAAAAGAGCTATTTTTATGGGCTACAACCTATTCAAAGCACTGCTTGCCTATCCTCAATCTCCCACGACTCAGGCTACAGCCCAAAGTTGATAAGTTTAGGCTAAAGTTTCCTAAATCTAGTTAATATCCCAGGTTTTTGTGATGCAAGTTAAGGATTCGCTGAGCTATTTCTGATGGAACCTTTACGGTTTCAAAATCATCAAGATCGAAGACCTCAGCGCTTATACTCATTAGTTGCCAATAGCCTTCATTCTGGATGAGAATAGCATCTCCTTTCAGGTCTTCTAGCGACCAAGTGACGAGGGCATACGATCCATCAATAGTGATTTCTAGGAATCTAACATCCTTTTGATGTTCACCCCACTGATTAACCATGTATTCAGTTACAATCTCCTTGCTCTCTCTGATAGCTACCTGTTCAGGCTCTGTTATGGCATAGGTATTTCTTAGCAATACGGTTAATAAATTGACATGAATATTTAAGTGGTAGGTCATTGCTCCTAGATGCCGAATGTATTGCACTAATTTATCGTCAACATCGAGCAATCCAGCATAATCTTCATTGTTAGTCTTAATCTGTTCTAGTTCCAGTCTCCTTTTTTCGAGATGAATATTATAGTCTTTTAGCACCCTAAAAATACTGCTATTTTCATTTTCAAGCATGTATTTAATATATTCATCTGTTAATAGATGATGTGCGGGTATGCCATCAATAATAGTTCTCAAGCGCTCTTCATTAATGGAAGGGACTGTAGTTTTTCTTAAGAGATTAAATTTCCCTTGGTTTAATAAACTAATTTCATATCGAATGACTTGATCGGCTTTTCTCAAACTGAAAAATATTTCATCAACTTCAAAGTTGAGGATAGACAACAAAGTTTTATCTTTTTTATCATTATCTTTTTCGAGCATTGGTTGAGTCTGAAGCATGTGACGAGTCCTCTAAACAACTAATGTCAGTGTATTACGTTTAAAATTCCAATCTCTGAGTTAACCCTACAACTGACGTACCTTATCATTAGCGCAGCGTTAGAGAAAGTATTCTTGGTGCCAATCTGTACGAACGTCGCAATTGCTCTTGTCACGCTGCATTCTCGTGCGATCGCTTTTCTAAAACATCTCTTGGTCAACATTCATAGATTATGTACGCAACACGCTTTTGTGGCGAATCAGGGAAGTGCAATTTAGGAATAGCGATCGCTTGTCGCTCAATCGACTAACACCAAGTAGCGCTTTTGGTTCTAACCCAAAGCGAATTGAGCACCTATGAATTTGACGTTCAGACGTAGATAACCCCGACCGCTCGCTCTATAGTTCGTTGAAGTAAATAGACTGCAATAAGCCATCTATTCCTTTGATAGAACATTAATCCGTAATATGCGTATGACGCGTATTACCTAAGAGCATATTATGCCAATCAGCTAACATCAGCTACAAAGTCAAGAAAACTTTATCAAGTCTTTAAGATTTATAAGCGCAAACTGTCATAAGGTTCTAAGTAATTCGGCTTAGGAGAGCCGGAAGAAATTGAGTGCCACTGTCCCCATCTTTAGGGCCCAATTATTGTTGAAGCAACTTGCCAAATCTCGATCGCTCGATCGTATCCACCACTGGCTAAGAAACGCCCATCGCGGCTGAAGGCAACCGATTGAACCCAATCCTGATGCCCCGTGAGGAGAGCGAGTTGCTCGCCTGTTTTTAAGTTCCACAACCGGACACCATCACGACTGGCACTGGCTAGCGTTTCTCCATCGGGATTGAGTGCGATCGCATCAATTGCACCTGTATGTCCAGTCAAGGTATAGTCAAGGCGACCTGTTGTAAGATTTCGGACAGCGATTGTACGGTCATAACCCCCACTAATCAGCGTTTGACCGTCTGGAGTAAATGCGATCGCGCTTACTTGTCCCCTATGCTCAGAAATAGTGTTGAGTAAGCGTCCTGTTGTCAGGTTCCATAGTTTGATCGTGCCATCCTTCATCCCGCTTGCCAGGATGACTCCATCGGGGCTGACGGCAAGCGAGTAGGTTGGATTGTCGAAGCGCACCAAATTGTAAAGCGGACGCTGGGCGAACAAATCCCAGACTCGAATACCATCCAAACCGCCAGTGACTAACGTTTGACTATCCGGCGTTATTGCCAACGAGAGAACATTGCTGGAATGCTCTAGAAATGTACGGGTATATTTCCCTGTTTTCCAGTTCCATAAATTGACACCCGCATCATCGCCACAACTTGCCAGAATCTCCCCATTGGAACTCAAGGTAATGGCAATCACAGAAGTCCGATGCGCTCGAATACTGTCAATTTGCCTGCCCGTTGTCAGCGACCATACTCTAATCTTGCCCTCATTACTGCTTCCGCCACTAATCAGGAGTTTTCCGTCAGGACTGAAGGCAAGAGCATCGACTGGGGCAGAATGGCCGTTTAGGGTGCGAATGACTTGCGGGTTCCTCCAAGCATTGGCTAAGGGTAAGAGCTTCGAGTCAGGAGTCGGAAGCGATCGCGTATCCGGATGAGCTTGGGGGTTATCCTGAAGAGGGGGAACAGCGGGTACAGCTAAAGGACGATCGGCGTAAGCAATAGTACTCCTTCCAGTCATCCCAACCGCGATTACTGCCAACGCTGCCCATCCTTTCTGACCAAATCTCCAATAACTGGGACAGGAGTGTTTCATGACTTGAGCTTGGCTAGAGGTCGTTCTGGAGTAGTGTTAATATCCCTGATGCCCAAGCCGCGTTACGATCTACTCACGTCCTACGGGCTGAATGTTGGGACAGATGGTCTGAGAACTTACCGCGCACAAGGGTTGCTCTTGCCATCCCGACAGGATGCCCAAAAGCTCGGATTTGAGAATCTCTAATGATTCGATTTGCTGAGTAATGTCTTGAACTTTCAGCAATAAGTGTTCCTTGACCGTTCCACAGGGTAACTGACCGGAGTCGTGGACTTCTAAGATATCTTGAATCTCACGCAGGCTAAGTCCTAGAGATTGCGCCCGTTTAATAAAGGCTAGTCGATTTAAAGCCGTAGGATTGAAAAGACGATAGCCAGAGGTAGAACGTGTGGTTTCCGGCGTCAGCAGACCAATCTCTTCGTAGTAGCGAATGGTTTTTACTGAGATGCCGCTCTGACTGGCAACTTCACCAATTTTTAGCCAGTCATGACTACCATTATCTCCAGCTCGATCGCTCTGAGTCACGCCCTTAAGGCGATCGAGAGCTGAATTACTCATAATCATCGAGTTGCACTAACTATTAGGATTAGCACCGCAGCCCCAGGCAAGATAGGGGGTAGGGCAGTAGAGGCAGCGCTCTTATCGAGGTGGTTGTCGCTTAGTCGCATTCAGCACTGGTAAGGGGGCGCGCGACGGAGTAGGAGGGAGATAATGGGTAACTGGCTGTTCGGCTAGCTCGGTTTCTCGCCGTTGAGTTTGCCACCAACGGAGGGCAATGCCGATCGAGACCATCATTAGACCAAACGTTAGCAATGACCAACGTTCACCAGCTCCACCGATTACCGCATCTACAGCGCCGACGATCGCGATAAAGCTAGAAATTGGCTCTTTGCGGTAAGCTGCTCTCAAAAATCGAGGCCATAAAGCATTCATCACGGCTTGCTACTTACTCTGTTTCACTTAGTATTTAATCTAAACTCCAGTTATCCAGTCATTGTCTAGGTTGACGACGAACAACCAAAGTCCTGATTCTCCCTCCATTCTATCCTTTCTTCACAACTGACACTGTATTCAAAGACTCAGCCAGTTAGATGAATTTTTTGCTTGATTAGAGAGGGGATGGTTGTCTTTTGCCGTTGCGAGTGACCGCTGACCAAAGGCTTTCGATATGAAGCAAGCAATGTTTTGTACGCCGCGAGCTTAGTGCAAGCCCAACCAATTGAGCAGCCCTTGACCGGTAGAGTATTCGATGATCAAAGTCAAGATGAAACCAATCATTGCAGCTCGACCGTTCAATCGCTCTGCATATTCATTGAAGCCAAACTTGGGTTCTTCGAGTTGGGGATTCACGGTTGGCTTTGGTTGTGTCATAGGTGTCAAAACTTAAATCGCGCTAGGGTTACAATCCTTTACTAATTTTAATCGTTCTTCAATTAGGTCCGATTGTCAAGTTGTCATCTACCTCTGTGCTATGCGATCGCTATTCTTCTCCTGAGCAGTTGATCCCCGCCTCTTCACACCTACAAAATTTAAAGGTCATACTGGTAATTAAAGGCTTTTGGTAGAAAAACAGCCTTCCCTGCGTCATCACTCCCGAAAACAGCATTTTGGCGTTTTAGTTGAACAATTTCCGTATTTAGGAATGAGTAGTTAGCTGTTGCCTTATACCGTTTCGGAACAGTACCGGCTATTTAGTGAGGTCAAAAATGGAAATAGGTGTGCCCAAAGAAACTAAAGATCGAGAATTTCGTGTAGGGTTGAGTCCCAATAGCATCCGGGTTTTGTGTGAAGCTGGTCATTCTGTATTTGTGGAAACGAATGCCGGTACCGGTGCTGGCTTTACGGATGAGGATTATCAACACGCTGGAGCGAACATTGTTCCCAATGCATCCGAAGCGTGGAATCGAGAACTGGTTGTTAAAGTCAAAGAACCGCTCAAACAAGAATACCAGTTTCTACAAAAAGGACAACTATTATTTACGTATCTTCACTTAGCGGCGGATCGCGCTTTAACGGAACATTTAATTGATTGCGGAGTGTGTGCGATCGCGTATGAAACCGTCGAACTCCCCGATCGCAAACTGCCCCTCCTCACCCCCATGAGCATTATTGCCGGTCGTCTTTCCGTGCAATATGGCGCAAGATATCTAGAGCGGCAACAAGGAGGTCGAGGCGTTCTCTTGGGAGGCGTACCAGGAGTTAGACCGGGTAAAGTCGTGATTCTCGGCGGCGGCGTTGTGGGTACGGAAGCCGCCCGAATTGCCGTAGGGATGGGAGCCCAGGTGCAAATTCTCGATGTGAATGTGGAGCGCTTAGCCTATTTAGAAACTATCTTTGGCTCTCGCGTCGAACTCCTTTACAGTAATTCGGCACAGATTGAAGAAGCCGTCCCCGATGCCGATCTCCTGATTGGTGCCGTTCTCGTTACGGGCCGTCGCGCTCCCATTTTAGTGCCGCGCTCTCTGGTACAACAAATGCGTTCTGGCTCTGTGATTATCGACGTTGCGGTAGACCAAGGCGGTTGCATTGAGACATTACGACCGACATCGCATACCAATCCTACCTATGTAGAGGAAGATGTGGTTCATTTTGGCGTACCCAACATGCCAGGAGCGGTACCTTGGACAGCTACGCAAGCCCTGAACAACAGTACTCTCCCCTATGTCCTCAAGCTAGCTAATCAAGGGATTGGCGCTCTTAAGCGCGACCCAACTCTGGCAAAAGGCCTTAACGTGCAAAATCACCGATTAGTTCACCCAGCCATACAGGAGGTATTTCCCGATTTAGTTGCTTAATGAGCAAAGGCGACCGCAACTGAGTGCGATCGCTTAAGAGTACAGGGTAGGGGCACGGCATTGCCATGCCCCCAGAGGGTTTGTGTATTCCATCTAAGTGAGAACCGCTATAAAGTTTCTTTCCAACCAACCAGGAACTTTACGATAGTTGACGTACTCCCCTGTGCAGCAGCTACATCACGATGAACGGTGTATCCACACTCAGGGCAAGCATGAATGCGGATAAATCCTCCCTGTCGCTTTCATTCACTCGATAAAAGCTGGGTGGCTCTCAGCTTCTAAGATGTTTTGGTAGAATCCTCAGTGACACTGCCACATGAACTCTACCGTTTTCCCAGCTTGGTGCCGTTGGTTTTCTGTTTTCCTAGCCTTGAATCTATTTCTAATTACAGGGCTAGCGTTAGGAGGTTGTAGCCGAACGACACTCAACACTAACGCAGCCTCA
>DATNPT010000032.1:0-4445 GCA_036703075.1 Chroococcales cyanobacterium | reverse complement strand
AAGTGAGTCATGATGCCAACAACGGTAATACCTGGTAGACAGCAGACTTTTTTGAGCGGCTCGACTTGAGACGAAAAAAAGCCGCTTCTGCCCATACCTGTATCAATATTGAGATGGACGGGGATAGCCTTACCTCGGTTTAGACCGACCGTTGATAGGTAATCTGCAACCTCGAACGAGCCTACCTGCTCCTCAATATTGAGGCGATCGCTCGATTCCTGCAACTCTTCAGCCAGTGCCATTCGCAAACGCAGGATTTTGACATCTAGCCCCAGATCGCGAATGATAGAAGCTTCAAGATTGGTGCAGATGCCGATATAATCTGCTCCCGCCGAAACGGCTGTAGCAGCCAACTCCTTGAGACCATGCCCGTAAGCGTTTGCTTTCATCACGACACAGACTTTCGAGGGCGCAACCCACTGACGGATGTGGGCAATGTTGTCTGCAAAGGTTTTGGCACAAACTTTTACTTCGATGTGATGCTGTTTCATAGAGTCGGCTACACCCAAGATTGAAGTTGTATTAAATTGGTGGACTGGCAAAGCATCCAACAAGACAGACTAAAGCGAGCCTCGTCCGCAAAGAGTTGCAAACGCTACAATTTGCATACGATGAAGGAAGCGATCGCCCTTTAATGCCTACCCCTGCAACGACCTCAATTCAATTACTCCAACGCCAAGCAGCATCCCTGTTGCTCTACCAATCGATTCTTGCTGGCGAAGTTGGTCAAGCGTTTGTCAACCTTCTGCAATCTTTCCATCACAGCGATTCGGATGGACTCAATAGTCTTCACGCTTACGGGAGATGGTTCAATGCCTTGGCGCGTCGCGGTCAAAGCTGGCAAGACTACCTCCTGACGCAAATCCTGAGAGACGATAATCCCTTCACTCAGCACGTTCAACGCACCTCTGTGGAGAACTTACCTCCCGCCCTGCTTGCCGCCGCCCAAAAGGACTTGCAAGCCTTGCAAAAGCTTTATGAGTGCAGTGGCGAACAACTCAGTAACTGGGTGCAAGTGGCGTCTAAACTGCCCGAAGCACCGATTTCTTGGCATCGCGATGGAGGGACACCCAGTTTTGCACCTGAGGCAAGTGCGGCGACAAACGAGCAACAAGTGCGAGAGAAGCTGCAACAGTTAGTAGATTGGGCAGATGCAGTAGAGTATCTAGCCGATTACTATCAGCGATCGGGTACGGGGTTATTCGCACAATATGGTGCCTTGCGTTGGCAGTTCGGGAAGCTGATTGGCATTGCTCACCCTGACTCCGTGCAGTTGAGCGATTTAGCCGGTTATGAGTCCCAGAAAGAGACGTTAGTCAAAAATACAGAGTTTTTACTTACTGGTTATTCTGCTCTTCATGTCTTACTTTATGGCAGTCGCGGGACTGGGAAATCGTCGTTAGTCAAGGGTTTGTTAAATAACTATAGAGAGCGTGGGCTGCGCCTGATTGAAGTTGCTAAGTCTGACTTGAAAGACTTACCAGAAATTGTCGAGCAACTGCGGGATGTGCCTCAAAAATTTATTATCTTTGTCGATGACCTGTCATTCGAGGAGGATGACGACGCCTTTAAAGCGCTGAAGGTTGTGCTGGAAGGTAGCGTAACGGCTCGACCGCAAAACGTTGTGGTTTATGCTACATCGAATCGACGACACTTGATTCGGGAGTTTTTCGCCGATCGCCCCCGTCCTAGCGAGGGAGATGAAGTCCATGCTTGGGATACAGTACAGGAGAAGTTATCATTTAGCGATCGCTTTGGCTTAACTCTCACCTTTGAGCCAGCGAACCAAGACACCTATCTCGAAATTGTTCACCATTTAGCAGAACTAGTCGGAATTGCTCTAGACCCAGATGAATTAAAGTACCAAGCCTTACAATGGGCAACTCGTCATAATGGACGTTCCGGACGCACTGCACGGCAGTTTATCGACTTTTTGAGAGGCGAATTAGCCATTGCCCAGTTCAAGACCTAAGCTAATATGCATAAAACATTGCTTATTAACTTTTTCGTTTTTTGTCCATCGTCAGTTGTCCGTTCTTGCGAAAGCTACTGACTACTGACAAAAACCCAAGTTTATATTGTGCAGTTTAGATGCATAGCAGCTTAACTAAAATGTTGTTAGCTTGGGTTGAGAATTGGGAAACTATTAACAGCGACCAACTGGTCACTGTTCACTGACCACTGTTGAGTCATCACCCGGTGCCAGCTCTCTTTGCTCACAACAGTCAATATGCAATCAACAAAGGTAGTTAATCGGATTCTTCTGGGTTCTGTCGCCTTCGGTGTCAGCTTTGTCCTGGGACTACTCGCGAACCGAGACATTGCCAAAGCCCTGGTGACGGGTGCGATCGCGGTTCCAGCGACGTATGCTGGTGCTACGATCGCGGATAGACGACGGATATATCAGGAACGCTTAATCAAGGGTACTCTGCAAAATCAGATTCAAGCGCTTGAAGACGAACAAGTCCAGCTTTATCAATCCCTTACGGCGGCAACCGCGACAAGACAAGAAGTCGAAGCGAGCATCCATGCCTTACAAGCCGAGCGTACCCAACTCCTCAATCGGGTTTCAGAACTCCACGTTCAAAGAAACGAACTCTATCGAGAATTTAGCGATATTCAAAAGCAAAAGCAGCAGCAAGAAACAGAATTTTATAAGCTTCAAACTCAACTTGAACAGCTCGATCGACGGCAAACAGAACTCAATCAAATTATCTCCGGTAAAACCTTCCAAGCCCAGCAAACAGAAACTCACTTAAACCGCCTACGCAACGAACTCGAACAGTTGCAAGCTAAACTCTCTGAAAAACAGCAACAGCAGGAACAACTGCATCCAGATTTAGCACTATTACAACGACAAAAACAGAATTTAGAAGGAGAAGCTTACGACTTACAAACGCAACTCCAGGTACTCCAGCAACGTTACGAACAGCTAACTCAAGTGCTGGCTCCCCTACAGCAACAGAAGCAGGAGGCTGAAGCTAGCTTAACGGCTGGACGAGCCAAACTCGATCAGCTACTGGGTCAAATTTCAGAAAAAAAGAAGCAACAGAAGCGGCTCGATCGCGATTTAGCTACCCTAGACAGTCAAAAGCAGCAGTTAGAAGCAGATTTCCGGAATTTACAAGCTCAGCTTCAAAACGTAGAAAGGCAAAAAGACACGTTAATTCAACCGAGCCATGCAGCATTGGATAGCCGACTCTCTACTGTTTTACCGGATGAGTGGCGAGAATGGCTAGACTTTACTAAAGAGCTTAGTGAAGATGAGCAAAGAGCATTTAAGGCAATTTTAGAACGAAATGAATTGGCATTCAAAAGAATAGCCAATGAAAGAGCCGTAATGCCTGAGGTTTTAATTGAGTCGATTAACGAGAATGCTCTCAATATAGTTGGAGATACGATCTTAGTCGGCGGCGGTACTTCAGGAATTCCGGAAATTTACGAAGATTATACTTCGATCTTTTTAGAACCGATTTCGATTTATTTCAAGGATTTATTAGAATTTCAAAAAAAAAGCGATCGCGTAACAGTTCCAGGAGTTGATCGCTTAGAACCTCAACCGCTCTTACCACAGGTAATTACAGCACCTAAAACCCAACGATGGCGATGTATTCATACGTTAAACCATGCTGCTACTGTTGCGATCGTCACGTCTGATGGAAAAGCGATCGCAAGCGGCGGTAAAGACGGCAAAATTAAGCTATGGAATCTAGCCACGGGAGAATTACTCACTACCCTTTCTGGGCACTCTAGTGCAGTCGAATCAATTGCCATAACGCCGGATGGTCAAATTCTCGCTAGCGGTAGTGCCGATAGTACGATTAAGCTCTGGAACTTAACGACAGGTGAACTTCTCGACACGCTTTCTGCTCATTCGAGTGCAGTTCGCTCGGTTGCGATTAGTCCTGATGGGAAAATTCTTGCCAGTGGTAGCTATGACAAGAGCATTAAGCTATGGGACATTTCAAAACGAGCATTGATTCGCACGCTGCAAGGCGTTTCTAGTTTAGTCAGCTCAATTACGTTCAGCCCTAGACTCAATCCCAAAATCCTGGCCGCTGGAATTCAAAATGGTCAAGTTTTGCAGTGGGATTTGAAGGCAGACTCATCACCCACCACTCTTTTATGGAATTCCACCAAGGTAGAAAGCCTGGCGATTAGTCCAGATTCCAACACGTTAATCGTGGGAGATTCCGATGGCATTATTAAAGTCTTGAATTTATATATGGGAGTTGTGTTTGCATCGTTCCCCAGCCATCAAGGCAGTGTTCTTTCCGTCGCGATTAGTCGAGATGGAAAAACCTTGCTGAGTGGCGGAAATGATATCAAACTTTGGAATCTTGATTCACACAGCTTACTAGAAGCATTTTCTGAGCACACTAGTAAAGTTTGTACTGTTGATTTTAGTCCTAGTGGAGAACAATTTATCAGTAGCAGTCAGGACG
>DATNPT010000216.1:0-5885 GCA_036703075.1 Chroococcales cyanobacterium | reverse complement strand
TCTGGAAACAATGACTAAGAACCAATGCTCTCAGAAGTGGTACGAGAAAAAATGGTTTATTATTCCAGGATTCGTACTATTCTTCCCGTTGAGCCTCATTCTTGCTGGGTTAGGTTGCTGGGTTGTTGAGCATCCTTTGACCCAAGAACCTCTTTTGGATGTAGCTCCATTGCCGAAAAACAAATTCTCCGAGCACTCGTAAGCGAGAAGCGCGAAAGCCATTTCAAAATCTGGGTTAGATCTACCCCAGGTGGGAAAAATATCCCACAACATATAGCAGATTTAGTCTAGCTCTTTGCTATCTGCATAAGATTTGTGATTCGGCTCAAATTTTTTGGCGAAAAAGCCTTTGAATAGAGTATTGACCTTATAGACATTTGTTAAGCTTGATTTTCCTCGCAATCATCAAATTAACTCAAAAGTTTGACAGAAGTTGTTTCCAAAAATGAGGAAAAGATGTAGCGCGTCTGTTGTTCAACGATTGCTCGTGAACTTCATCAGATAGGCTTCTACTTCCCCTTGTCGAAATTTACCCTCGGCAGGGTACCGATTTTGCTGCCCTGGTTCAAGGTAAAGATACTCACAATAAACGTTGGCAAATTCAGTAGAGTGTTGAATCCTCCACTCAAAGATGCAAGCTCCAGTTAATACCGCAAAGCAAAAATCGGTATTTTGCACCACAGCATGACTTAGATTGGCATCAGTTAAGTTCGCTTTCCGAAAAGAAGTTCCACAACTGCTCTGGATTGACTGTCTTATCCATTGGAAGATCCGACAGGTCACGATCGCGCAGATGCCTGCCAGTACCAATAGAAAAAGTCCTTGAACGCCAGACCCGTCACCAAAATTAGAGAGGCTAACGAAGACAAGCGCAATAGTCAGCGCGACCATCACCTGAAATAGGGTAGAAACGCCTGCAACACCCATCCAGTTAGTAGTTTTCGGAAAGCGAAGAGTAATGCTATCTCGAAACAGTATCTCAAACAACAGTGCCAATAATGGCAGCCCACCTGATAAGAAGTTGAGACTCTGGTAAAAACGATCGCCAAAAAGCGCCACTGGGATTTGGGCAGCGAGTATACTCAAGCCAATCATCCCCACAGGTGCAACGATCGCGATCGCGATTAACGTGTTGACTTGACGACGGCTTTGTCCCGTTCTAACTCCGGCAAAGTTCACCCCCACTAGGGTTGCACCCGTAAAGTCACACCCCCGTAAATCTGAACCGCTAAAATCAGCGCCAGTTAGATCCAACCCCTTGAAAGAACGATTTTGTAGGATTTGACTGGCATAGCTCTGGTGGATCATGTTGGCTGACAAAACGAGTATTATCAATTACTTCAATCTGCTAGCTGTGATTTCCTCATTTCGCTCCTCACCCTCTACGGCACGCTTCGCGATCGCAATTTTTTATTGGATGCCTTGGAATTTGTCCAGCAACTAGCGCATCATCTCTAATTCACAAGCTGTTTAAACAGTTGGGCGAGAATGGAGTCGGGTACCCTGCCTACTAAAGTCTTCATCACTGTGCGATCGGATCTCATGAAGAAAAACTGGGGTACTCCCGCGACCTGATACTGTTGAACCTGTTGACTCCATTGCGGATCGTCAACATTGAGCATGACAAAGTTCACTTGCGAACCATACTGCTGGTGAAAATAGTTGATGGTGGGAGCCAATGACTGACAGCTCGTACACCAGTCGGCGTAAAATTCAATTAGCGTTGGCAAGCCATTCCTCAGAGCGTTTTCGTAAGGCATGGATTGTTGCGCCATGTCTCTGAGGGAAGCTATTCCTGTTAAAGACAAGGGCATTGCGGCAGCAGAAAGGGGAGACAGGAAGAAAGCAGTACTGAAGAAGAAAAACAATGCTCCTACCAGGAGAGGTAACCGCAATTTTGGCTGAGTGCTGTTCATGGGAGTTGGCTAGCTATTCGTTCTCGATCGTAACTAAAGGTCATCCCATAACTAGCTCAGAAAAGTTTTGTCGTGTAGATTGCTTATTCTTAGGCTGACACTCGATACTTTAGGAACGAGGATATTGAATCTCGCCGAAACTACAAGCTTCAGATAATGTCAGACCTTTTAGAACAAGCGATCGCTGCACGAGAGCAGGGAAATTGGTTATTGCTCGATCGCTGCTTACAGCAGTTACCCCTTGGTAAACGGGACTTAGCGGCGGGTGTTGAGCCAGAAGCTTTGAACGATACCGATTTAGATCGGGTACTACACTTAGCTTTAGCTCTCCTGGAGTTTGGTGACTTTCAGGAACGCTGGGATGTAGCTAAACTATTTCCTAAGCTAGGCGAGATCGCGATCGCACCCTTGATTGAAATTTTGGAAGACGGCGAGGCGGAGGTAGAAGTGCGTTGGTTCGCCGGTCGTATCTTAGGACAATTTAACCATCCTAATGCGATCGCTGCCTTGGTTAATTTGCTTAGAACGGCTGAAGATGAGGACTTAGCTGCCATGGCCGCCAACGCGCTCTCGAATCTCGGCAGTCATGCCATTGATGCGTTGAGCGATCTATTAGCAGAACCAGAATCCCGGTGGTTGGCGACAACAGCCTTGTCCCAAATTCGCCGTCCAGAAATTGTTGAACCCCTGCTGAACGTTGTCCGCGACTCTGACATGTCAGTTCGTGCTACGGCGATTGAAGCTCTCAGTAGTTTCCATGACTCCAGAATTCCGCCCGTCCTCCTGGACGCATTGAAGGACCGTGGGGCAAGGGTGAGAAAGGAAGCAGTAATTGGTCTAGGCTTGCGAACCGATCTGTGGGACGAATTAGACCTGCTCAACCGGCTCAAACCACTCCTCTATGACTTTAATCCAGAGGTTTGCCAACAAGCCGCGATCGCACTAGGGCGTTCTGCTAGGGATGAAGCGGCCCAAGCGCTGTTTGATGTTATCACATCACCCGCAACGCCCGTTCCCTTACAAATTGAGTTTATTCGTGCCTTAGGCTGGATTAGAACGACCAAAGCTTTAGACTATTTGCAACAAGCGCTCGCTGATGTTTCGGTGGAAGGCGTCCAGGAAATCGTTAGAGTGTTAAGTCATACAGAAGAACCCGTGTTTAAGCAGAAAGCTGCTCAAATTCTGATCGATTTTCTCAATTCAGCACACCCCGCACGGCAGACAGCTAGCGTCAAACAAGCGATCGCGCAAGCGTGGGGACAGTTAGGAGAAGAGGTTACAATTGATGCCTTGGTTGAATTGTTAGCCGATCCAGCTCCTAGCGTCAAACTGCACGCAATCGCCGCCTTGAAAAACTTCCCAGCGGCCTACCAGCAATTAGAGCAGTTATCCGATGACGAGGAACTGACACCTGCACTTAAAGAAGGAGTTGCGATCGCGCTTGCCGAGTGGAAGGTTTAGCAGTGAGCAGTTACTAGTTATCCGTGACCCGTAAAAAAGGCATTGCCCACCCTATATAAAAACATGAAAAGCGATTGCTAACCTTCCAGTCTGATAAATATCTCCTCCAAGATAGATGCTACGAGTATGATGATGAAGTATTGGGTCTAGCGGTCTTTCCACCAAAAGGTAGAAATTTTTCCCTGTTTCCTGTCTGGTACTGATGGCGGGTACAGGGTGTATCAAGTTCTACGGAACTCGGATGGCAAATTCGCTATGGTCAATGAATTACGAAATGTAATTTTGTTTACATAACTTATGCGAATCGAGCAGTTACAAGCCTTTCTGGCTGTTGCTGAAACAGGTAGCTTCGGACAAGCAGCGCGGAAGTGTGAGGTCACTCAGTCTACAGTCAGTCGTCAAATTCAGTCATTGGAAGCTGACCTAGGTTTGCCGCTGTTTCATCGCACCAATGTTGCCAAGCTGACATTGGGAGGGGAACACCTATTGCCCCATGCCCGTAAAATCTGTCAGGAATGGCAAAACGCCATGCTGGAATTAGCCGATTTAATTGCCGGAAAGCAACCCGAACTGTGTGTTGCGGCAATCCACTCGGTTTGCTCGCATTACTTGCCCCCAGTATTGCAAAAATTCTGCCGGGACTACCCTGAGGTACAGTTGCGGGTGACAGCATTGGGAAGCGATCGCGCATTGAAAGTTTTGCGGGATGGCTTGGTTGATGTGGCGATTGTGATGAATAATCGCTTTTTAACCTCCAGCCCCGAAATGCTGGTTGAACTCCTCTACGAGGAACAAGTGGAAGTCTTAATGGCTGGCGATCATCCTCTCACCCAGTATCAACAGGTGCCTTGGTCAGAACTGGTGAGCTATCCGCAGGTGGTATTCAAAGATGGCTACGGCATGCAGCGCTTGGTACAAGAACAATTTGCTCGGTTGGGAGCAACGCTGAAGGCGGTGATGGAGTTAAACACGCTCGATGCGTTTCGAGGCGTCGTGCGGCAGGGAGAATTGATTGCTTTATTGCCACAGTCGGCGTTGGTCGAGGCTCGCACTGACCCAACATTAGCGATTCGCGCGATCGCTAATCCAGCCGAATCGTTAGCATCTTCGAGTAACCTTGTCTCGACGACCGATTCTCACCTGACTCGTCAGGTAGTCTTGGTCACTACGCACGATCGCATCCAGATTCCTCCGATTCACCACTTTTGTCAACTGGTGCGCCAGATGGGGACACCAACCGCTAAAACCCTGACTAACCAGCAGTCATCCTTAGCTAAACATCACCCGTCTTTTGATACGAAACAATTAACCGCCAGCCGCTAGCTGGCTGATTTGAACGCTCCCAACCCCACAGCCATCGACGGAATCTGCCATGAGTAATGCCTTTCGAGAATTGTTAAAAAAAGTGGGCAGTGGCGTCCACACAGGTAAAGATCTCAACCGCGAGGAAGCGGCAGCAGCAACCCGGATGATGCTGTTGCAAGAAGCTACCCCGGCACAGATTGGGGCGTTTATGATTGCTCACCGGATTAAACGACCTACCAGTGAAGAATTGGCAGGGATGTTGGACGCTTATGACGAACTCGGCCCCAAGCTGCAACCTTGGGGAATCGGGAATCGGGAATTGGGCATTGGGAATGGGAATCGGGAATTGACTCCCTCACCACCTCATCCACCTGTAATGGTGTTTGGGACGCCTTATGATGGGCGATCTCGTACTGCACCCGTGACGGTTTTAACGGCACTTATCCTCGCTGCCGCTGGCGTGTCGGTGGTAATGCATGGGGGCGAGCGCATGCCGACTAAGTACGGCATTCCCCTGATTGAAATTTGGCAAGGATTGGGAGTTGATTTCTCAAAACTAACGTTGGCACAGGTTCAGCACTTGATAGAGACTACTGGTTTGGGGTTTATTTATCTGCCAGTACACTTTCCCTTAGCGCATCAGTTAGTGGCTTACCGCGATGAAATTGGTAAACGTCCACCCTTTGCCACGATGGAGCTGATTTGGTCTCCTTATGCAGGAGAAAGTCATATTGTGGCAGGGTACGTTCATCCCCCTACCGAAACCCGGTTTCGCGATACGTTTGAGTTACGGGGAGTGACTCAGTTCACCTTAGTGAAGGGATTAGAGGGGAGTTGCGACTTGCCACGCGATCGCACTGCGATCGTTGCTGTCAGTCAACCCGGTTCTGAGGAGAATTTCGAGCGTCTCCTGCTTCATCCTCGCGACTATGGTTTTGCAGGAATGGAAGTGCCTTTCGACTCCACAACTGAGTTGCTGACTCAAATGCAGGAGGTATTGAACGGCAACTCCTCTGAATTGATGCAAGCGGCGATTTGGAATGGTGGATTTTATCTGTGGCGTTGCGGTGCCTGTCCGGATTTACTGACAGGTATTGACAAGGCAAAAACTTTATCTGTCGATGGCTGTGCGGCTCAGAAACTAGAGGACTGCAAGAAAGCGATCGGCTCAATGCAGTTAGCGCACCAGGTATAACTCTATTT
>DATNPT010000215.1:0-2885 GCA_036703075.1 Chroococcales cyanobacterium | reverse complement strand
AATCTCCTGTTTTAACTCCTCATTCGCCCGCCTCAACTCTTCTGTTCGCTTCATCACCCGTTGCTCTAACTCAGCATTCAAGGCAAGAATTTGGGCTTCGGCCAATTTGCGATCGCTGATATCCAGAATAGTGCCAAGCATCCGCACTGCTTGGCCTTGCGAGTTGTAGAAGACTTTTCCCTTCCCCTCGATCCAGTGAATGCTACCATCGGGCCACAGCACTCGAAATTCCTCGTGATACTCCTGTTGCCCTAAAAGCGCACGCTTCACCGCTTGAGCAATCGTGGCTCGATCTTCAGGATGAATACAATCTTCAAAGACGGCATAGGAGCCATCAAAGGCACCGGGATTTAGACCAAACAGCGCTTCATGACCCCTTGACCAAGTAATCCTATTCGTTAAAATATTCCAGTCCCACATTCCCATCTGAGACGCTTCCAACGCTAATCTCAGTTGCTCTTCGCTTTGGCGCAACTCTTCTTCGACTTGTTTAAGATGAGTAATGTCGGTGGCAATGCCTAAAATCTGCTGCGGTTGACCAGTAGCCGTTCTCGTAAATACTGTATCTCGACTGTAAAACCAGCACCATTCTCCATCTGCACGCCGCATCCGATACTCGGTTTCCACAATTTCCCCATCTTTGGCTGTAGCAAAGCGTTCGATTCGTGCAGCTAGTTTGGCGGAATCGTCCGGGTGAAGGAGTGTGGGCAACAACATTGCGCCCAAAGCCTGTACGGCTTGTGATGAGTAGCCCAGAATCTCAGCGATCTGTCGATTGCAATAGATATTGCGTTGCTCGATCGCATCGTAGATATACAGAATGGCTGAAATAGATTCGGAAATCTGCTCGATGAAATGCTGTTTCTCTGCCAGCGCTGCCTCTGCTTGCTTGCGCTTGGTAACATCCCGTAAAACCGATAAATGGCGATGGGGCAGAATATTGGCTGTTGCCGCAAATTCCGTTTCTCGCACCGTTCCGTCCGGACACAAGAGACGAAATTCGCCTGTAATTCGTCCTTGCTCCAAAAAACTGCACCACGCCTCAGCAAAATTCAAACCCGGTTCGGCAAAGTTTGAGATATTGCAACCCAGAAGTTCTTCTCGTGGCAGTCCAAATAGTTTGCAGGCAGCAGGATTGGCATCGAGATAAGTCCCTGCATCATCCGCAATCAAAATGGCATCGAGAGCTTCATTAAAGATGGCTTGAAACTGGCGTAAAGGGGAGTTAATACTTGTAGGAGCGCTGGCTTGGTTGGAAGCCTCTTCTATTGGCTGGGCAAGCGTAATCTCTCGTCCCACCGATTGGAACTCCAACAAGCGCCCTTGCGGATCGAAAATGGCGCGGGTACTCCACTGGTACGAGGGCATCTCACCCGTAGGAGCTAAGATAGGGTGTTCGTAAGTTCCGAGCGGATTATCTGGGTTAAGCGATCGCCAATGCTGTTGAACCGCTTCTCGCTCCGATTCTGGAATAAGCCGTAAAACATTTTCTCCAATCAGTTCCCGACGTTGCTTGCCGAAACACTGGCAGTAGGCAAGATTGACGAAGGTTAGAGTTCCATCCGAACGAAATCGACAGATTAGCTCGCTTTGAGCTTCAACGATAGCTCGATAGCGATCTTCACTGGGACACTCTGCTATCTCGCAAGAACCAGCCGATTGCTCATCATCTCGCTCAAATTGGTAATTCATATGTCGATCTACTGGACTACCCCACTTGCCAATCCAGAGGCTGACATGATGGGTTCTGTACCCAACTTAGAGGCAACTGAGGCAGAGTGTCATTAGTGTCAGTAGAACGGGATTGATATTTGTCAGCTCAAGTGATTATTCTTTGATGAAGACGGTGACCCGTTTAAAGCAGGGCATCCAGCAAAAAAGAACCAATCTCTCTTGTCCTGTTTGTCTCCCTTTTCTACAGGAGGCTGGACTAGTCAGTTAAAATCGAAAATCAGTGTAAATTGACGAATATAGTATCCTTCGCCAATAGGATTTTAACGCCAATTTCTCTAATTAAACGATTACTAGTATTCCCCATGCACAATCCGGCAACTTTACTCGCTCGGTTCTCTCAATCTCTAGCTTCCAAGTCTCACCCTCGCTCTTTAAGCTGGTCAGTGCTTTTTCTATTGATGGTGGGTTTAACGGTAGGATGGGCTAGAAATGTTCAAGCTGAAAGTCCCGAAACGGCACCAGCACAACTAAAAGATGCACTAGCAAAAATTGATACCGCAGCTACTCGCCGCGATGCCAAGGGGGTGATGCAGTTCTATGCTGGTAATTTCAAAAGCTCTGATGGCTTGACTGCTGGCTCGATGGAGAAAGCGTTGACCCAACTTTGGACGCGCTATCCTCAACTGACTTACCGCACAGAACTTCGGGATTGGAAGCGTGAGGGGAATGCGATTGTTGCTGAAACGGTTACGTCTATTACTGGGACTCAACCTAGCAATGGCAAGAACGCGAAACTTGAATCTACGTTGCGATCGCGCCAACGCTTTGAAGGCGATAAAATTGTGCGGCAGGAAATCTTGGCAGAACGCACCCAGATTTCATCGGGAGCCAATCCTCCTAACGTACAGATTAATTTACCCGAGCAGGTGAGTGTCGGCCAGTCGTTCAACTTTGATGCGATCGTCAAGGAACCAGTGGGAGATAGTATTCTGCTGGGAACGGCTTTGGAGGAACCGATTAAGCCAGAGCTCTATACCAAACCGAGTAAATTTGACTTACAGTTACTGCCTGCTGGCGGAATTTTTAAGGTAGGTAAAGCCCCAGCTAAACCAGAAAATCGCTGGATTTCAGCAATATTGATTCGGGGAGATGGTATGACGATGGTCACGCAGCGCTTGCAAGTCGTCAACAAACAGTGAGCAGTTCAAAAG
>DATNPT010000645.1:0-3607 GCA_036703075.1 Chroococcales cyanobacterium | reverse complement strand
CGTCCTTAAGACAGACTGGCGTCGCAAGCGCTCGGTTTCTTCCCCATCAAACTGACGCCCTTCTAGCAAGATAGAGTAACGGCGTGGATTAGCGGCAATCCACTGCTCGACACAAGCGCGAATTAAGCGATGACTCTGATTCGGTGTAACCAGAGTTGCCGTATCGAGGTTGAGTCCCGATAATTCTGGGTGACGGGTGGCAATATTCAGTGCTAAGCCGTGCAGCGTATAGACTACAAAGCTATTTTGCGGCAAAAACAGGTCTTTGAGGTTACTGCGGATTTTAGCTTTAATACTAGCCGCGGCTGAACGGGTGAACGTGACGACGACGAGCTGACGCTTTCCATGAAGTTGATGATGCGCGATCGCAAATGCGGCTGCCACCGCCATCCCAGTAGACTTCCCCGCACCGGGTACGGCGGAAACAGCTAACTGTCCTCCCTGCCAGTCTGCCATGCTCTGTTGTCCGCGTCTCAAGCCATTGCGAAGTTTTTGCAGGGCTTGTTCGCGCAGCGCAAGTAAAGGCTGAGTCAGGGTTATCTGAGTTTTGGAGTCATCCTGTGGCATTGGCTGTTGGTAGTCGTCGCAACATGTAAGCTACAGCAATTTCACTAAGCTGGAGCTGGAAGCCTTACAATCGGGCTTGTTTTGAGCCGCAATATTAGTCATCCTAGCAACAGCCATGTTTTCTGTAGCATTTATAGCCAAGCGATTTATCAGTCAATCTGTCATCTGGGCAGTTAGCTTGTGTTTAACGTTAATCCTTTTCCCGTTGCCCAGTTACGCCCTAACCGTACAAGATGTGCCTAATCCCCGACAAGAAGCTGGCGGTTGGGTAACTGATTTTGCACAACTCCTCAGTCCTGATACTGAAGCCAAGCTCAACCAAATTATCTCTGAGTTAGAACGCCAAACGGGAGATGAAATTACGGTTGTCACCGTACCGGAAACGACGCCTGCATCCAGTCCCAAGGCATTTACCTCCAAACTATTCAACTACTGGACTATTGACAGAAATGGGATACTGTTTTTGATTTCTAAAAGCGATCGCCGCATAGAAATTGAAACTGGCTACGGGATTGAGGCGGTGCTGCCAGGTACTCAAGTTAGCGAGATTATCCAAAAAGAGATTCTTCCTCAATTTAGACAAGACAACGTTGAAGGAGGCATCCTCGCTGGCACTCAGGCGCTGGCTATCAAATTGGGAGCGAATCTAGCCAGCTTACCAGAGCTTACTGTCACTACCAAGACTACGACTAACTCCGATCGCCAATCGGGTTTTGTAGCGCTAAGTATTCTTCTGATCGCTGCCTTAGTTGTCCCCTCCCTTTGGTGGTTCTCCTCCATCAATCGTAGAAGTGGTTTTATCGACAACAGTAGTGGAGAATTAGGTGCTGGCAGCGAGTAATGTAAGCGGCTGGTTGTAAAACGCGATCGCATTGTGCCAGTCAATCGCCTATTACATCTATAAATTTGCAAGACAAAGCATCCAGATATGTCAGGGTAGGGCTTTCTCTCCTGACATATCGTCCTGGCAGAAGCCACAATTTTAGTGGAGTCGATCCCTAATGATGCAGAGTAAAAGTATGCTGAGCTTTGATACCCTGCACAGTTCCAGTGGATTGATGAGAATAAAGATAAATCGGGTTACAACCTGAGGCGAGGAAAGCTCAATGGAACTGCTGCACGAATCTGGAGAGATTATTGCCCAACGGTATCGGATTTGCGCTCCATTAGGGCAAGGTGGGAGTGGGACAACTTACCTCGCTCAAGATCTAGAATGCGATCGCCAAGTGGCACTCAAAGCTCTGTCACTGCGCCAAATAACTGATTGGAAGAGGTTAGAGCTATTTGAACGGGAAGCTCGCATACTGGCTCAACTCAATCATCCCGCCATTCCTCGCTACCTAGATTACTTCCACGTAGACACGCCCGACGATCGTTCATTCTACATCGTCCAACAGTTAGCCGAAGGGCGGTCGCTCTCTACACTGATTCAAGCGGGCTGGCATCTCAATGAACCAGAGGTTCGAGACATTGCTAGGCAGTTGTTGGAAATTCTGCTCTATCTGCACTCCCTGATTCCTCCTGTCATTCACCGAGATATCAACCCACAAAATATTATTCGGCGAGATGATGGGCAAGTATGCCTCGTAGACTTTGGGGCAGTTCAGAATAGCGATCGCACTACGTGGGCAGGGGGCAGTACAGTAGTAGGAACGTTCGGCTACATGGCACCGGAACAGTTCCGAGCGCAAGCGGTGCCAACCACAGACTTATATGGTTTAGGCGCAACTTTACTGTTCCTGTTAACTCATCGCTCGCCTGCCGAGTTGCCCATTCATAAGCTCAAAATCGATTTCCGCTCCTGCGTGCAAATTTCTCAAGAGTTTGCCGACTGGTTAGAGAAGATGCTGGAACCTGATGTGGCAGATAGATTCCCATCGGCAAAGGAAGCTCTTTTCATGCTGGGCAATGAGCAACCGTTGACGACTCAATGGGACTCGTCCTTCCCAGAGCAAGATTCGTGCCTAGTACCTTCAGTTAAACGCGATCGCTCTGGGCCACAGGGGTTCAGATACTCTAAATTATCCAAATGGAGCAAAAGTCTTACCTGGAAAGCGTCTGTAGGCGTCGGAGTCGCAACTGTTGCTTCTGTCGTTATCCTCAATCCCGTTAAATATCCAATTTTGAGCGCTCTTCAGCTTACGCCCTCAATCCATCAGGCAATCTTGAAAGGAGATATCGGTACTGTCAAGGACTATCTGAACTATGGGGGCGATGTCAATGTTAGAAATGGGCAAGGCTCCACTCCCTTACATGCTGCCATAGCAAGCGATCGCAAAGAGCTGGTAAAACTGTTAATTGCTAAAGATGCAGATATCAATGCCAGAGATAGTTGGGGCATGACGCCGCTACATTGGGCGCTACAGTCGGGCAAGCAAGACATAGCTGAACTACTGCTTGCCAAGGGGGCTAATGTTAATGCCAGAGATAGTTGGGGCATGACTCCACTGCATAGAGCGCTACAGTCAGGCAAGCAAGACATAGCTGAGCTACTACTTGCCAAGGGTGCTGATGTTAATGCCAAGGATAACCAAGGCTATACTCCGCTGCACAGTGCCGACTCACCGGAGATAGCTGAGCTACTGCTTATGAGGGGTGCAAGTGTCAATGCTAAGGATAATCTGGGCTATACGCCGCTACATGTGGCAGCAGAAAATCACTATGGCGACGTAGTCGAACTGCTCAAAAGCTATGGTGGGAAGGAATAGCAATCCTGTTTGTTGAATTGTCTGAGGTTCAGATTCTCGACTTCTTTAAAGAAGTCGAGATACTGGCTTTTCTGGAAAAGAGCCAGGAGCATCGTCATTTTTCCAAAAAGAGCACAAATGAATATAAATAGTTGTAAAAAAAACTTGACTCTATAGGAAATATATAAATCCAGAAAGTTAGGTGTCTCAAAAGGTTGGTAGTTGCAAAGCCGAACGTCTGGTGTAGAGTAATTTCGCAAGGACGCCGGAATATGAACAACAGCAAACACCTCTCTTTCCATTACTTAGCATTAGCTGGGGTTATTGCCCTAGGCACCGCCTTACGCTTTTGG
>DATNPT010000644.1:0-8836 GCA_036703075.1 Chroococcales cyanobacterium | reverse complement strand
GTCGGAATTTAGGCTTAACGTGAAATCATCAATCCTTAGCCTTTTTATTCAGGGTTATTCTCTCCTATTCCCAATCTTGCCATACTCCAATTAGCGGCACTCAAGATTACCCGTTACCAGTTTATCGATTGTCTGGGTGAGGAATGTCTGTCCGAGCCTTCAAGTTGAATGTGATGTTAGTAAACTCAAAGGTAAGCGCATAAAATCGTTCTTGGCCTAACCTTGACTAAAGCTAATGGAAAGGGTTTGAAATCTCGTTGAAAAAGATACAAGCGTTTTCTATATATCACAAAATAAGCAGCTTTATTCACCTAAAAGCTTTCTCTTAACTTTTCTTAATTATGTAAGCGATCGCAGATTCTTAGCGATACACCTTTAGTTCACCAATACCCCTTGATTCGACGCGGCTACTTTTGATAGAAAGCCATGCGATACAATGCAAACAACTTGTCTAATTCGTTCAATTGCCGAGCTGTCTGTATTACATGAGCACATCACAAACCGCTACCAATCTCTCCACTGATAAAAGCTTGGAGGCAATGAAACATTTTTCCGAGACGTATGCCAAGCGTACCGGAACTTATTTCTGTGTTGACCCTTCTGTGACAGCTGTGGTCATTGAAGGGCTTGCCAAACACAAAGACGAACTAGGTTCTCCTCTATGCCCCTGCCGTCATTATGAAGACAAAGAAGCAGAAGTAAAATCAGCTTATTGGAACTGTCCTTGCATTCCCATGCGCGAACGCAAAGAGTGCCATTGTATGTTGTTCCTGACACCAGATAACGAGTTTGCTGGTGACAAGCAGGATATTTCTATGGAAGAAATTCAAGCTGTGCGAGACAGCATGGCATAAGGAACACCTCCCTCTCAAGCCCCTAGCTCGACAGTGTTCAGTGAACAGTTCGTTACTGATTGAATCTAGGGGCTAAGTTTTCGCCAATCCTTGCATCTAAAATCCCATGACACCAGTCGTACCACCCGAAGAATTTTGGCAAGGTGTCGAGCAATTCAACGCGCAGGAGTTTTACGCCTGTCACGACACGCTAGAGGCGTTGTGGATGGAAGCCTTGGAGCCACAAAAAAAGTTTTACCAAGGGATTTTACAAATTGCCGTTGCCTGCCACCACTTGGGAAATCTCAATTGGCGCGGTGCCGTAATTTTATTAGGTGAGGGAATCGGACGCCTGAGACATTATCAACCCGACTATGAAGAAATTGATGTGACTGAATTGATCGTGCAGAGTGCCGAACTGCTAAATGCATTGCAACAGTCGGGGCCAGAGCATGTCGCCGAGCTGGTGAAACAATTGGCAACTGACGACAACGGCCGTGTCAGTGAGAGCAACAGCGAAGCAGTTCGTTTGCCAAAAATCCAGCGATTTACAGGTTAAACCCGTTCAACCTGTAGACAGATGAGAAACTTCCCAAGAGTCACAACCGTCAAGATATCTACAGATATCTCTAGCAAGAGGCGTTCTTTGTCCTACAACGTAGAACGCGTGGGCTTTCTTGCTGGATTTCTGTAAACTAAGCACAAGCAGCATCAACAGTCTCTACATGGAGCGCCGAGAACACCCATGAAGCCCTCTCAACTCTCTTTCAACTTCAAGCAACGCCTCGGTTTAGCGTTAATGCTTCCAGCAACTTTGGTCGGAGCGATAGCGTTGCCCAATCAACTCCAAAATGCTCAGGCTCAAACGGGAGATGGACGCGCTCTCACCGTGCGTTCTGATGTCCAGGAAGCCAACTCAAAAACTGGCGTCGTCACAGCGCGTGGCAACGTGCAAATTGACTACCCAGCCAGACAAATTCAGGCAACAGCGGCCCAAGCTCAATACTTCAGCAGAGAGCGGCGTATTGTTCTGAGTGGTAATGTCTATGTTTTGCAGCAAGGCAACAGTCTGCGGGGCGAAACCATCACCTATTTAATTGATGAGGGGCGTTTTGTCGCGATGCCCAAAAACAGTCGCCAGGTAGAATCTATCTATCTTGTTGCGGATCCGCAAGCTCCTACCGAACCTGTCGCACCCCCTGCCACTCCCCCATTTAACCCCAAACCAGCTTTCAAGACACCTGTGAGCGAACCCGCGCCTGGACAGTAAGCCAATAGTATGGGAGTTCGATCGACTGCTATCCATCCCACCGCCAAACATTGTTTGGCGTGGGGATAAGCGCGAAAAAGATAAAAAACCCGACTATTATATTAAATTGCTCGATCGCTACAAACGTAAAAGTAGACCAACAACCAAGTGTGTTAGTGCCTAAAAAGCGGCTAGTATATCCTGCGGGGGTGAGCGGATAACGAAAAAAGCGATCGCTAACAGCTCTTGGGAGGTGGTTTGGAGTGAAAATCCTTTTAGAGAATATTCATAAGTCTTACGGCAAGCGGACTGTTGTCAGTCGCGTTAACGTTTCAGTCGCTCAAGGGGAAGTCGTAGGACTGCTTGGCCCCAATGGTGCGGGTAAAACGACCACGTTTTATATCGCCACAGGTTTGGAAAAACCCGATCAGGGTACAGTCTGGTTAGACGATGTGGACATCACAACCCTACCAATGAATCAGCGAGCTCATCTCGGTATTGGGTATCTCGCACAGGAAGCCAGTATTTTCCGTCACCTGAGCGTTAGGGACAATATTCAACTGGTGCTAGAGCAAACGGACGTACCTCGAACGGAGTGGCGACTGCGCTTGCGCCATTTACTGCAAGAGTTTCGCTTGGAAAAAGTTGCCCATACTCTCGGCAATCAAGTGTCTGGAGGAGAGCGGCGTCGGACTGAACTGGCAAGAGCTTTAGCCGTTGGTATGGAAGGACCAAAATTTTTACTCTTGGATGAACCTTTTGCGGGTGTTGACCCCATTGCCGTATCGGAGATTCAGAAAATTATTGCCGGATTGCGCGATCGCCAAATGGGAATTTTGATTACCGATCACAACGTCCGAGAAACCTTGGCAATTACCGATCGCGCCTACATTATGCGGGATGGAGAAATCCTAGCTTCAGGTAACGCCGAAGAACTATACAATAACCCCTTAGTGCGGCAGTACTACTTAGGCGACGAGTTTCAGAGATAAAAGCAGCTTTAAGACATTGAAAACGGCAAGCCATGATATTCGGTAAATCTAAGTCTCCTCTCTGGCTCATTCCCGGCTTATCGGTGATGGATCGGTACATCGCCGCTGAGTTAATCCAGCCGTTTTTGTTTGGCGTTGGCGCGTTTTCTTCAGTTGGTCTTGCCGTCGGTACTCTATTTGACTTAGTACGTAAAATAACCGATGCAAATCTGCCAATAGAGACAGCAGTTCAAGTGCTGCTGCTACAACTGCCGCAGTTTATCTCCTATGCTCTCCCCATGTCTACACTGCTAGCCGCTATCATGGCTTACGGTCGCCTCAGTAGTGATAGCGAGCTAATTGCCCTGCGTAGCTGTGGTGTCAGTGTTTACCGACTCGTTGTTCCAGCGTTAGTCCTGAGCTTGGTGGTTACGGCAATGAGTTTTTTATTCAACGAGTTCGTCGTTCCTGCTGCTAACTACCAGGCGTCCACAACTCTAGAGAAAGCGCTAAACGAGGAAAAGCCGGTATATACAGAAAGCAATATTTTTTATCCCGAATATGGAGCTATTGCCAAGCTTGACGGTGAAAAAAACCGGCAGCTCAAGCGCTTGTTTTATGCCGATCTATTTGATGGTCAGCGGATGATCGGCTTAACCATTCTTAATTGGTCTGACCAGGGTCTGCTTAACCAAATTGTCACCTCGGAATCGGCGATTTGGAACCCAACTCAAAAGGTTTGGGATTTTTTCAACGGCACTATCTATGCGATTTCTCCCGATGCCTCTTACCGCGATATCAAGCGATTTAAAACTCAGCAGCTAAGCCTGCCCAGAGCACCTCTCGATCTAGTCGATAAAAGTCGTAACTTCGACGAGATGAACATTGCTCAGTCTCTAGAATATATGGAGATTGTGCAACTTGGGGGTGATGAAAAGAGGCTGCTGAAGGTCCAAGTCCGCCTTCACCAACGAATCGCATTTCCCTTTGTCTGTCTCGTCTTTGGTACAGTCGGTGCTGCCTTAGGCATTCGCCCTCAGCGTGCGGGACGAGGCACTAGCTTTGGTATTAGCGTGATCGTAATTTTTGCGTACTATTTAATCGGATTTATGACGGGAGCATTTGGTCAACTGGCAATTCTCTCTCCCTTTATGGCGGCGTGGTTGCCCAATTTCTTCGGTCTAGGAACAGGAGGCTTTTTGGTGTACAGAGCAGCTCGTTAGAGCGATCGGGGGAGCAAGAGGATTTGGGATTTGGGATTTTCAATGCAAAGTATAGAATCCTTGCATCGGAAATTATTCTATTAGTTAAGAATCCGGCTCGGAGCGTCTATTTTCTCTTCTTCTGCCTTACCGATTTGCCTCGATCGCTTCTGTAGGGGTAGAGTATCATCCTGGTGTAAAGGAAGATTAGCTTGGTCATCCAAAAGCGATCGCCTTTCCAACCCGCGCCATCCCTTCACCTCCATGTCTATTCACGCTTCCATCCCACTAGAGCAAGCGATCGACAAGCATCCCTTGATGATGCCTTCTGACACTCCCGTCATGGATGCGATCGCAGCGATGAGTCAGCGTCGAGCCACTTGTACCTTAATCGTAGAGCAACAGAAATTAATCGGAATTTTCACCGAGCGTGATGTCCTCAGAATCACAGCTAGTCAGATGTCGTTACAAGGGGTAGCCATCTCTCAAGTCATGACTAAAGACTTGATTACCCTTCCTCTGCACCAAGCTGGCGATATCTTCTCCTTACTCGCTCAGTTGCGCGGCGCTCGGGTTTGCCATTTGCCCGTCTTGGACGAACAGGGGGGTGTATTAGGTGTTATTACTCAAACTAGTATTCTCCAAGCCCTAGACCCTGTAGAACCTTACTCCACGATCGAACTGTTGCAGCAAACGATTGTCGAAAAAAACCAGGAACTGCTACAAGCCAATGCCCAACTGCAACAGGAAATACGCGATCGCCAGTGGCTTGAGGCAAAGCTCATCGGTTCTGAGCTGCAAGTGCGTGCCATCTTTGAGGCAATGAGTGACATCGTACTGGTGATCGATCAGAACAACAGCATACAAATTGTGCAAACCAAACCCACTGGCTCGCCCACCTGGGATACCAATCTCCTCAACTTAACCGTTAACCAATTTCTTCAAGAAGAAACAGGTGAGATTTGGTTTGCTAAAGTGCAACAGGTCTTGGCAACTCAACAAACCATCGATTTTGACTACAGCCTGCACATCGATCGCCGAGAGGTTTGGTTTGGAGCGAGGATTTCCCCCTTGCCCGATCGGTCAGTGGTTTGGGTCGCCCGCGATATTAGCGAGCGCAAGCGGGCAGAGGCAGCGGAATTCCATGCCGTTCATCGAGCGTTACGGGTATTGAGTGCCTCAATTCGGGCAGTCGCTCGGGCAACTGAAGAGTCCACTTTGTTGCACACGGTTTGCCAATTGCTGATCGATATCGGGGAATACCATCTGGCTTGGATTGGCTATGTTCAGCATGATGACGACAAAACTGTTCAACCTGTAGCCTATGCGGGGTATGAGGCAGGCTACTTGCAGACGGCAAAGATTACCTGGGCTGATACGGAGCGAGGGCAAGGGCCAACGGGTCAGGCAATTCGGTCAGGGCAACCTTCAGTCGCTCAGAATATTTTGACCGAACCTAACCTGACCCCCTGGCGTGAGGAAGCCATCAAACGGGGGTATCAGTCGTCACTAGCGATACCTCTGATCGATCGCGAGCAAGTTATTGGGGCGTTGAATCTCTATTCCACCACAGCCAGTGCTTTCGATTCAGAAGAAGTGCAGCTTTTGATGGAACTGGCGGATAATGTCAGCTACGGGATTCTCGCCTTACGAACTCAGCGCGATCGCCAGCGAGCCGAAGAGTCAATCTTGCGGTTGAATCAGGAACTAGAAGCCAAAGTGAAACAGCGCACAACTCAGCTAGCGCAAACCAACGAGCAACTTCAGCACAGCAACGAGCAGTTAGCGATTCTCAATCAGGAATTTCAACGCTCCAATCAGGAACTGGAACAGTTTGCCTATGTCGCATCCCACGACTTACAAGAACCCCTCCGGGCGATCGCCGGTTATACTCAACTCTTAGTTAACGAGTATCGCGATCGCTTGGATGAAACGGCTCTAGAGTATGCCGACTTTATCGTCGATGGGGCGAAGCGAATGCAGCAGCTCATCCAAGACTTGCTGACCTATTCCCGCGTCGGAACTCGCGGGCAAGAGTTTGCGCCTACTGATTGTAATGCTGTTTTACAGCAAGTTCTGCAAAACTTACAGGTTGCGATCGCAGACAACCAGGCTACCATTACAGCCGAGCCGCTACCCACGGTTAACGGCGATCGCAACCAACTCGTTCAGCTTCTGCAAAACCTGATCGGCAATGCCATTAAGTTTCATCGAGATGAACCGCCCCACGTCTATATCACGGCTCAAAAACAGGATAATGATTGGTTGTTCCAAATCCAGGATAATGGAATTGGCATCAAGCCCCAGTATCTAGAGCGAATCTTCGAGGTTTTCAAACGACTCCATACCCGTCGAGAGTATCCCGGTACTGGCATTGGACTAGCCATTTGTAAGAAAATTGCGACTCGCCATGGGGGGCGTATTTGGGCTAAATCAGAATCTGGAGTGGGAACAATCTTTTACTTCACTATCCCCTTAAATCTTCATGAAAGATCGCAAGAACACTCGACCGATTGAAATCCTGCTGGTTGAAGATTCACCTAGTGATGCCAATCTTACAATTCGGGAGTTTAGCAAAGCGAAGATTGCTAACAATTTACATTGGGTTGAAGATGGTGAGGCAGCGATGGACTACTTACTCCAACAGGGTGAATTCACCGATGCACCGCGACCTGACCTAATCTTGCTCGATCTCAATTTACCAGGGATGGATGGTCGGGAAGTTTTGACAGAAGTTAAATCCCATCCTGAGTTGAAACGCATTCCCATTGTGATTTTAACAACTTCTAACGATGAGCAAGATGTTTTGCGATCGTATAATCTCAATGCCAACTGTTATGTGACAAAACCTATCGAGATTGAACAGTTTATCCATGTTGTGCATCTAATTAATGAGTTCTGGTTGGCAGCCGTTCTATTGCCGACTGATTGAAAGTGATTAAAGTGCTCTCAAACGGTTGAATTGCTCTCTTCTAAGAACTTGCGCGGGTGTGAACTACGAAAAATCTTAATATTTAAGCCTTCTATGCTTACTACCTAAACTTTTATATGGATGAATTATTAATTCGCGCCCTGCTAGTCGAAGATAGCCCCAGTGATGCCGAACTATTTCAGCGGGTTTTCTTGCGCGCTGCTGCGGGGAAATGGAATCTAGCTCATGTTGAACGATTAAGTGAAGCCGTTGAAGTTTGCCGCGATCGCACTTTTGATGTTGCTCTATTAGACTTGCGCCTACCCGATTCTGATGGGCTAGATACGGTGGCTCAGTTTTGTACTGCTATCCCGGATGTTCCAGTAATCATTCTGACGGTATATGACGACGAAGAGTTAGCTCGGCAAGCCATGTCCAAAGGCGCACAGGACTATTTGGTCAAAGATAAAGTCACAATTCAATTACTGAGACGCACCATCTGTTACACCATTGAACGGGCTCAAATTCTTAAACGACTGAAGGACAGTGAGGCGGCAATTCTTCAGTCACTCTACCAAGAAAGAGAATTGAATCAATTAAAGTCAACCTTCATCTCAATGGTCTCTCATGAGTTCCGAAATCCATTAACAACATTGGGACTCACCTCTCACTTATTGCAAGACTTGGACGAGCAGTTGGTTCCAGAAAAAAAAGCCAAGTATTTCGAGCAAATGAACACGACCATTCATAAAATGACTCAACTGCTCGATGAGGTCATGCTTCTCGGTAAAACGGAAGTCGGGCAATGGCCGTGTGAACCGATCGCTCTAAATCTAGAGAATTTTTGCCGAGAACTCACGGAATCCATGCAGCTTGGCGACAACAATCGACATCAAATAATCTTCAATTGCCAAGGAAACTGTAGCCAGGTAGAAATGGATGAATGCTTATTGCAGCATATCCTCACCAATATCCTCTCCAATGCTCTGAAATATTCTCCTCAGGGGAAAGAGGTTCGATTCGACTTAATTTGCCAGAATTATACGGTAATCTTCCGCATCCAAGACCAGGGAATTGGTATTCCCGAACAAGAGCGATACCGCCTGTTTGAAACATTTAGCCGTTGTAGCAACGTGGGTCGGATTGAAGGAACGGGATTAGGTCTTGCCATTGTCAAACGATATGTGGATTCATATGGCGGACAGATTCAAATTGACAGCGAGCTTAATGTCGGTACGACGGTGACGGTATCGCTACCCTTATCCACTCGTGCTGGCTAGACTAAAGCTCTTTGAGTCATTGAATTGGCTCGACTGAGGATAATGTAGAAGTAATTCTTGATTGAGGAGTACAATCGAGGTGCAACACTAGAAACAATTGTTTTTTTTATCGAATTTTCAACAACTGAAGCAATTAACCTTTCATATAGCGTCCGGCTGACGACCCTTAATAAAAGCTTGTTTGTAGTCAGCGCTTCAGCGCCCACTCTAAGAGGACTAAACTCCTCACTACAAACATCCCGCATAATGTGGTTTTCTTCGCGGACAGGATATTAGATATTGCAAGTTCCGTGCGGTCTACCGATAGGTCTACACGATGCCATCCCTTAATCAACCTCCTGCCTACCTTCGTTATCTCAAAGCCCGACTCAAGCCGTTTGGGCGGCCAGC
>DATNPT010000638.1:0-14461 GCA_036703075.1 Chroococcales cyanobacterium | reverse complement strand
CTAGAAAACGTGTTTGTCAGTCGTCTGCGGGCATCGGGAAATGACCCAGAATTCATTCCCTTTCCTCGTGCCAAACCCGAAAATCCCCACCGCAATATCGATGTTGCCATTGGCGCACGCCACTTAAAAAAAGTGTTCGGGGATTTTCAAGCCGTTAAAGGGGTGGATTTAGACGTTCGCTACGGCGAAATTTACGGCTTACTGGGGGCAAATGGTGCAGGAAAGACAACCACGATTAAAATGCTGTGCGGTTTGCTGGAAGCGACTTCTGGTGAAATGTCGTTAGCGGGAGAAACTCACAATCTGCGGAGTAGCGAACTGCGACGGCAGATTGGCTACATGAGCCAGAAGTTCACGCTTTACGATGATTTGAGCATTCTTCAGAATTTGGAATTTTACTGTGGGGTTTATGGAGTGCCGAGGAAGTTACGCCGCACGAAGATTGATTGGGTGCTGGCGACTTGTGGCTTAGTCGGCAAAGAAAAGATGGTGACAGGCCAGCTACCGGGAGGTTGGAAACAACGGGTGGCGTTTGGTGCGTCGGTAATGCACGAACCGGAAATTTTGTTTCTGGATGAACCGACTTCGGGAGTAGACCCCTTGGCACGTCGGCAGTTTTGGCGGTTGATTAATGATTTTGCTCGCTCGGGTACGGCAGTACTGGTAACGACGCACTACTTGGAAGAAGCGGAACAATGCAACCGCATGGGGTTTATGGTGGCGGGTGAGGTGGTGGCGCAAGGTTCACCGAGTGAGATTAAAGCGGCACAACCCGGTCAGTTGGTGGAAGTAGTGACTAGTAAAACTCAAGAGGCGTCTAACTTACTGAAGACTAAGTTAGCACCGTGGCGGGTGTCGATTTTTGGCGATCGCTTACACCTGGTACTCGATAATCCCGATTCAGAACTGCGCGAAATCCGCCAACTGTTGGAGACGGCAGGGATAGCGATTCACTCGTTGCGATCGATTCCTTTCTCTCTTGAAGATGCCTTTATTGGTATCGTGCAACGCGCTCAAGAGTAGTTGGGAATTCTCATTGGCTTGTGACTTCTGATTCCTAATACTAAATTCGAGTTGGCGATTACTTTTTTGAGAGAAACTACCGAAGCGCAGAGTTACAGAGGTCGCAGAGAGAGGATAAGAGGGGGAAAAGCAAACAGAGAATAGGAGGTGGAATAAAGATGAAACGAATTATTTCTCAATGTCTTAAAGAATTGGCCCAGTTTAGACGCGATCGCCTAACGTTGGCGCTAGCCTTTATCTTGCCATTCATGACTCTAATTATATTTGGATTTGCGATTCGCTTAGAGTCCAAAAACATTCCTCTATTTGTACAGGATTTTGATAATACTTATCTCAGTCGTTCTTATATAGAGCGCTTCTTTTCTACTAATCAATTTATTCCTATCAATAACTCTAATTTTCTGTTGTTAGATTCAATCCAAAGTCCGAAATCCGAAATTTCAAATCCTGAAGATGCGATCGATCGAGGATTAGCTAAAGCGGCTGTAGTCATTCCGCCCGATTTCAGCCGTCAGATTAAATCCGGTTCTCCCAGTACCGTGCAAGTTTTAATTGACGGAAGTGATGTTAACAATGCTCGGATTATTAAAAATAGCATTCAAGCAACGACAAGATTCTTTTTACGGGATTCTGGGTTACAACCCACCAATGATAAAGTCACGGCTCATATCCGTCTATGGTTCAATCCAGGCAGGAAAGAATCTCTTTCCATTGTTCCAGGGCTATTTGCTGTTATTCTATGGATTTATCCTTCCTTATTAACAGCAGTAGCAACAGTGCGTGAAAAGGAAAAAGGGACAATCTTGCAAGTCTACGCTTCTAGCTTGAGTGCGACAGAATTACTACTCGGCAAAGGCTTGGCTTATCTCTTAGTTGGCATTAGTCAAGCTGTACTGGTTATGGTTTTTGGAGCGATAATTTGGCAATTGAGTTTTGCCGGTGACCCAACTCCTTTATTCATTGGAACGCTAATATTTGTGGCGGATAGTGTTCTATTTGGTTTACTAATTGGCGTTCGGACTAGCGAGCAAAACTCCGCTGTTCAAGCTGTTGCACTCATTGGGTTTTTGACGGCTTTGTTGCTATCGGGATTTATCTATCCCTTAAGTAACATTCCCTTTCCACTATCGCTAATTTCTAATATTATTCCAGCTCGATACTTTGTAGAAATCTCTCGCGACGCCTATGTGCGTGGGACGGGTTGGTCAGGTGTATGGCTATCAATGCTTATGCTAATCGTCTTAGGATTACTAATATTTAGAGCTGCCAATGCAGGACTAAAGCGCATGCAATTGTCAGATTAGTTCATTTTAATAATCCTCAATTATATATGAAATGGTAATTCGCTCCTCCTAACTTCCTCTGCGTTCTCTACACTTTTGTGGTTTATTAACTATTCTCACCAATCAATCAGACTCGATTAATCCTTATAAATTTAATAGCATTATGATGAATCTAATCAAACGCATACTTTATAGCCGATTTTGGGCATTGGCTATCAAAGAAATCAATCAAATCTTGCGAAGTAAGCAGACGCTTGTTCTCTTAATTGTTCCTCCCACTCTCCAACTCCTCGTCTATGGCTTTGCCCTCAATCCTGACGTTCATAACATCAAGTTAGGAATTGTGGATTATGCCAATACTTACGAAAGTCGCGAATTAGTTGCTGCTCTAACGGAAAATAACATCTTCATCGCCCAGCAATATCTACTCGATGATGAAAAATTAGGCGAACAAGTGCGGGAGGGTAAAATCACAGCCGGATTAGTTATTCCACCCGAATTTAAGCGCGATTTATCCCAAGATAAAACGGCAGAAGTCCAGGTTTTAATTGATGCCGTAGATGCTAATACGGCTGGAATTGCCAATGGCTATATGTCTCAGATGATCGGTCAATATAACCGCAAACTTCAACCCAATCTCAGCCCACCTTTGGTGAATACTCAAACGACCTTTCTTTACAATCCTGGGCTAACTAGTAGTTGGTTTTTTGTTCCAGGAGTGCTGGGATTGGTTTTGACACTGATTGGTTCTCTGGTTTCTTCGATTACAGTTGTGAGAGAAAAAGATACGGGAACATTGGAACAGCTATTAATGACGCCTGCTGAGGCGTGGGAAATTTTGCTGGCTAAAATTGTCCCGTTGTTTATTTTGCTCAACGGCGATGTTTTCCTGGCGTTGAGTTTAGGAAGACTGGTTTTTGGGGTACCTTTTCGAGGAAGTTTTCCTCTATTTCTAGGACTGTCAGCGCTATATCTATTTGTAGGGATTGGGATTGGCATGATGCTGGCAACATTGTGTCGCACTCAGCAACAAGTTGTCCTCACCTCGTTTTTTGTTAATTTACCATTGATTCAGCTTTCAGGTGCGATCGCACCAATAGAAAGTATGCCTGTTGCCTTCAAGTATCTGTCCCTACTCGATCCTTTGCGGCATTATGTCGCGATCGTGCGAGGAGTTCTGCTCAAAGGTGTAGGATTAGAGGTACTTTGGCCAAATGCGATCGCGCTTTTGTTCTTTGCCGTTGTGATGCTATCCGTTAGTATCAACCGATTTCGCAGTCAACTCAGTTAATGAGAGAATAGACATCCTATATCAATACTTTAATCGCCCCCTTCCATCCCTCAATTGGAGGGGGAAGCTCTCTTAACGTTCCCCCAAAATTTATACAGAACTCTAGGCTTACCCACTCAGCTATCTCCTGAATGCTTCGCCCCCTACCAAGTTGTTGCAATATTTTATCAGCAATTGGTATGCGATCGCCTTTTTAGTTACCGTAAAATCAACTTTAGATCGCTAAGAACCCGTTTAATTTCTAACATCAAAACCCCCTGCTTTGCCTCCTTATCGGCGAGGACAAGAAAGACGGCATCCACACCACAACTTGTTAAAATGCTAAAGCCTTGATCGCCGTGCATATAGATGCGATCCATTTCACCCCTGTCGAGTTCTCTACCGATGCGTTCGCCCAACGACAGCATGGCAGCAGACATGGCTGAAACCCGTTCTTCATCCATTCCACCTGGCAAGCTAGAAGCCAGGGGTAAACCATCTGTGGTAACCATGGCTGCCCCCTGAACATTAGTGGTTGTGGAAACAAAATTTTGGAGAATATGGCTCAGTTTTTCAGTATTAATGGTCATTATTGCATCCCTGTCGAATTTCAGGCAGTATCACTTAGTTAGCTCGTACTTCTTAACAACTTCTACCTGATAGTATTTCGCCAAATGGTGGCACCGATAAAACTCTAAAGCGGCTGAGACTAGAGGAAAGTATTTTTAGTCAGCAAACAGCGAAACAGTCGGTAATTTACATAGAAGCTGCGCTCGTTCTCAATCACCTCTAAAACATCGATTGAGTCATAGCAGTACCATGGAATTGCTTGACTGAGTCAAGCTCTTAGAGAAGTTCTATCGGCTGAATCTAGGATTGAGTACTCTAGTACATCATGAGTACCACCACGTAAGACAGATTCGGTTTGTTTTCCCTGCAAGCGCTTTCCCAAAAGTGCCTCTAAAAAACCTTGAATCGCACCTAAAGTATAGCTACATTGCCGAGCTGAGCCATCAGGTTCACCAGAAGAGCAAAAGGTTTCTCTAGCATAAACTTTATAGACCCGTCCTTCTTGCTCGAGCTTGTCAATAATGCACAAACGACTTCCTTCTGGCCCTAAAATCTGATTAACCTTATCTCGGATTTCGTCCAGAGATAGAGCTGCACCTTTGTTAATTAAACCTAACTCTTCAGCTGATTGTTTTCCTTGCTTGCGACCTGCAGAAATCATCGCAATTGCAGCAGTTTTTTCACCTATCGCTTCTTCAATGCCACTCAGAATTGACTTCAGAAAGACAATGCTCCCGAAATCTCCAAGTTCTTTACGCAAGACATGCGATTCTACAGCCATAATATACCTCTCCTTCTAGGAGACTTATCCGATTTGATGGAGGTATTAATACATATTTCTCCGTCTAAATATTAGTATAGATTGTATTCGGGAGGAGAGGTTAAGCTAATCCTAAATGAATTGTATAGATTTTTTACTATGAGATATCCACTTTTGTTAGTCTAAAATCATGCATTGAATTCAAGACAAGTTGTATAGAAAGACAAAGTTTTATTAATAAACCTTTGAATATTAAACCAAGGTACTGATGGCTCAGCAGCGCCATTTCTGCCACAATTAGCAGTCGCTCTACTCGCCTCAATCAAACAATCCAACAAGCAAAAAACTACAATTCGCTAAATTTATAGAAAGGTAAGGATTGCCGTTAACAGGGGCAATCGCTAGAGTGCAGATGAACTCGATCGCCTGCGAGAGGCAAAACTGTCAGGAGTTCCCAGGCTTTGCTTGCTGATTAAACCGTCTTCCGCCTGAGATTTGTTATAAAATCTTAACATTAGTGCATCTGAGCGATGGCGCTTACGCACAGCGCTCTCTTGCGATCGCAAACAACAGACTCATGAGCTACTATATTTCTCCTCGCTTCCTCAACAAACTTGCCGTTCACATCACTAAAAACTATTTAGACCTTCCTGGAGTACGAGTTCCCTTAATCCTCGGCATTCATGGTCGCAAGGGAGAGGGAAAATCCTTTCAATGCGAGTTAGTATTCGAGCGCATGGGTGTAGAAGCCGTCCATATGTCGGCAGGTGAGCTGGAAAGCCCAGATGCTGGCGACCCAGGGCGTTTAATTCGCCTGCGTTATCGGGAAGCCGCCGAATTGATCCGGGTACGCGGCAAAATGGCTGTGCTGATGATTAACGATCTCGATGCTGGTGCAGGACGCTTCGATCGGGGTACCCAATATACAGTCAATACCCAGTTGGTAAACGGCACCTTGATGAATATTGCCGATAACCCCACTGACGTGCAACTTCCGGGAAGTTATGACTCGACGCCGCTGCATCGGGTACCAGTTATTGTCACGGGGAATGACTTTTCCACGCTGTACGCACCATTAATTCGGGATGGTCGGATGGAGAAGTTCTACTGGAACCCCGATCGCGAAGATAAAATAGGCATTGTTGGCGGTATCTTTTCGGAAGATGGGCTGTCTCGCCAAGAGATCGAACAGCTTGTCGAGACGTTCCCCAATCAATCAGTCGATTTCTTTAGTGCGTTGCGATCGCGAATTTACGACGAACAGATTCTCCACTTCATTCATGATATTGGGCTCGATCGCGTTTCCTCTCGTGTCGTCAATAGTGTGGAAGGACTGCCAACCTTCCAAAAGCCTAAATTCAATCTGTCTCGCTTAATTGAGTTTGGGCAGCTAATGAGAAACGAACAGAAGCAGATAGAAGAGATGCGACTGGTTAGGGAGTACAATCAAGGCTTGGGTCAACAGCAAAGAACGCAAGAGCCTCAAGATTTAACCCGGACAACTGAGCGACAGCAGGACATTACCAAGCCTATTGTCCGCCAGGAAATAGTCAACCAGCCAACCAGCACTAGCGGTTCTAATGGATTCAACCCTTCCAGAACGCCGAGCAAACCCGTGCCAAATGGGTCGTTGGATTTAGAAACACAAGAGCAAATCCGCGAGCTTTTGGCTCAAGGGTATCGCCTGAGTATCGAACACGCCAACGAGCGGCGAGTCCGGAACAATGCTTGGCAAAGCGGTGCTTCCTTCCAAGGAGATGAGGCATCGGAAGTGATTACTGACTTGGCAGAACTCTTAGCAGAGCATAACGGCGAGTACGTGCGCTTGATTGGCTTTGACCCGAAAGCCAAGCGACGGGTTCTAGAAAAGATTGTCCAGCGACCGAAGTGATGGAACTAAGCTCGCCGCGCATAAAACATTGCATATTCATATCAAGAGCTTTTTGTCAGTAGTCATCGACCGCGCTTCCTACGCCAGCAGTGGTTCCGGCCCAAGAGCGTCGATCAGTGGTCAGTTATCCGTTACTACTGACCACTGACTACTGAATACTGACTCCAAAACCTGAATTGAGACTATGCAGTTTAGATGCACAGCAGCTTAGCGATTTTGGATTTTGGATGGAAGATAGTCTTACCAGTCGGTAGTTTCAGAAATTCAAATGTGGTCAGTCTAAACCCAATTGGTATCACTCAGCTCACGATTGGCTCAGCTGTCGTGATGATGCTTCTTGTCGGGGGCTGTGCAGAAGACTCACTGCCACCACCAACAGCCCCTTTGCCAACTGAGTCATCGAGTCTTCCTAACCAGACAAAATCAGCTAAGCCCTCACTCAACTCACCGCAAAAGACAGCCCAAAAGCAAGCTATTTTTGTCTTAGGGGGAGCAGCGGAGCGAGAACGATTTGCCGCTAAATTCGCGCAGAAACACCCAGGATTACCGATTTGGGTGTCTTCTGGTAGTCCAGAAGCCTACGCACGAAAAATTTTTGCCAGAGCAGGAATCAAAAAGAGCCGCGTCCACTTAGACTATCAAGCATTGGATACAGTGACGAACTTCACGAGCTTGGTGGATGTGTTTCAAACTCAGGGGATTGGTAGTGTTTATTTGATTACCTCATCCGATCATATGCGTCGCGCTCGCGTTATCGGAGAAATCGTGTTTGGTAGTCGAGGAATTGGGTTAAAGCCCGTACCCGTTCCGACTCAGCGAGCACCTGAACCGCCTGAAAAATGCCTTCGGGATGGGATGAGAGCTCTCCTTTGGCTAGGTGCTAATTCTACGGATGCTAGTGTCGGGCAGGGAAATGCCACGGTTACAGGGTCGAATCCAGACTATTCCCAAAAACTTGATGAGTGCTACAGATAGAATTTATACCAAATCCGGGTGTTGAAAAGCCAACTCTGAACTAATAGTCCAACACGTACCATCATGCATGAGCAGTGTGAGATGGGATGCTGCGAACTCATACTCCAAGGGTCGATGCTGAAATTCGGGCCATGCCGCTCGGAAGTTCTGCCGCGTCAAGTCTTTAAAGGCAACGGTCATGTGAGGGGAAAAGGGACGGTTTTTAGAAACTTCGTGAACAATTTCTAAGCTTTCCTCCAGATAAGCCATTAAATCGCGTTGCAGCGCGAGGAGTTCTGGTGTCTTGAGGACGTTAATGTAGATTACGCGAGGTACGAAAGCACCAAATCCTTTAAGAGTTATTGGCACGGGTGCCTGAGTTTGGGCAAATGTTCTCAGGCACTGTTCCAGCGCTGGCAGGTTATCCAGCGACCATTCAAAAGGGGGTTGCAGGGTGACATGAGGGGGCGACTTTAGAGCATGTCGGCTATTGTAGGTTTGAGCGAAGTACTCCTTAATTTCAGTAGCGTGGTCTTGAATCGCCTGCGGCGGCAGGAGCGCGATGAAAAAGAGATACTTTGATTTATCCAAGGACGTTCGCTTGCCAAATCAGTTAGCCTTTCTGATTGGTACTATAAATCCAAAATCATCGCATCCAACATCTAAAATGCCCTGGTTTGTAAAAATTGAAGAAGGGATTGTCGATAAAGCCATCTTTGACAAGTACGTACCGGCTCACAAAGCCTATATTCAGGATTTAATTGCCAAAGGTCATCGGGCAAAATCTGGCTATTGGGCCGAGAGAGGTGGTGGCATGCTGCTGTTTGAGGCGGCATCGCTTGATGAGGCAAATGCGATCGTTGCTCAAGATCCACTCGTGCAAAATCAGTGCGTCAAGTACAAGATTCACGAGTGGTGCATCGTTGTTGAGTAGATCGAAGATGTAAGCGTCTTACTGGAGAATTACCAAACCTTCTTCTGAAGGTGCTATGATAGTCAATGACCTGGACCCACGCGGTCGCAACGCTCAAACTTTGTCAGGACCGGAAGGTAGCAGCAATACGAGATGCTTGCGGCAGGCGTGGAATCCGGGTCTTTTAGTTTTTGGTTTCCCCAGTTTTAGAGACATAGAGGCGAGATTGTTGCCGAGACATCAGGAGCATTCCGTATTGTTGCCTTCCAACCCACCCTTAGCTGGGATGGTCGTTGAAACCTTATTTTCTTCAGGAGAAGCGTTGGCTTCGGGTGGTCTTTTCAACCCACCCTAGTATACAACGGTGACCAGTTAAGCCCGTGTCCTGTCTCTGCCAACGGCGAGACACAAATCGAGACTGATACAGGATACGGAAAACTTTCAGAGGCTTTGATTCATCGATATTGCTAGTGCATAGCGAATCCCCCCTTTCCTCAAAAAGTTTTCCTAATATAAATATCTAGTGAAAGATTAAAAGATTGAGTCGGGACTCTTGTCAAATCTGATCTGGCATTTGCTAAATTGGTAAGGATTTGACTGTGTTCCTAAAAAACACAGCTCACTCGGTCTTCATATTATCTCTAGTCTTAACAAACACCTGACTGCTTAAAATGTCGGATCTTGACATGTCGAAAACGAGGTAGATATCAACGCCTAAACACACTTTTTAAATGAGCTATTTAATCACGCAACTCGTTCAAATAGTTACTGAAAAGTTGCGGAGCAGTCCTCACACAGATGTAGCTGAATTGGTAAACCATTTGAAAGCTATTGTCGAGAGTGACCCGCATTTGGCAGGGTTGGTAAGTGATAGCCGCATACTCCAAATTAATCAAGGGAATGCGACAGCCTTTCAGACCTTAGTGGAGGGCGGAATTGCCTACGTTGGAACTCACGTTCAGGTCAATAAGGAAACTCTCGAAGCAGCTTTAAAAGATTTCTTTCAGGAGCTTCAGACGCAGCAGATTAAGTCCAATTCAATGCATAGCGTTCCCTTTGAAGTCCCACCCTTACCATATTACTTTGTTCCTCGTCCTGAGATAAGCCAAGACCTCAAAACTCAGCTCCTGACCGAGACTACTAGCAGCTATGGTGCTCTACCTGTCAGTGCCATTCATGGTTTAGGAGGTATTGGTAAATCTACCCTAGCTATGGCTTTAGCTTACGATGAGGAAGTGCGGACACGCTTCCTGGACGGCGTGCTCTGGGTTCAGTTAGGTCAGCGCCCTAACTTACTCTCGTTGCTTGGAAAATGGATAGAAGAGCTGAGCAACACTAAATTCACACCATCTACTCTAGATGCAGCCTCCTCTCGCTTACGTAGTTTGTTGCATGACAAAGCCGTTTTGCTGATAGTAGATGATGCTTGGTACCCAGATGATGTTAAACCGTTTCTAGTTGGCAGCTCTCGGTGCCGATTAATCATCACTACCCGTAGAGCCGAGGTGGCTGATGAAGTAGGAGCTCGATTATATCCATTGAATGTAATGGGAACACAACAGTCTCTGACACTACTTTCCAACCGCTTAGGGCGCAACTTGGAAGGAACAGAGCGCGAAGAAGCTCAGCTTTTAGCGAAAGCAGTGGGCTATCATCCTATGGCTTTGGAGTTGGTAGCAGTGCGAGTGCAGCGAGGAACCTCCTGGGTTAAGTTGCGTTGTGCATTGGAGGCAGAGGTGGCTCGCTTAGAAGCATTGGAAAGCCCATCCTCTCGCTGGAAGGGAGAGACACGCTTGGAAGCTTCTTTCAACTTGAGTTTAAATGCGCTACGCCAGGATGACCTACAAGTGTGGGAGAACTTCGTTTGGCTGGGAGTTCTGGCGGAGGAGGCAAAACTCACCGCACCACTAGCATCTACGCTTTGGTGTGTAGAGGAGGTGCAAGCCACTGAACGACTAGAAATTCTCTGGAGCGAAGCACTACTGCTTCCAGGTACACCAGTAGAAGTAGGAGAGTCCACCCAATTTACTTACCGTCTTCACGACCTTTTACATGATGTTGCCTGTCGATTGCTAACTGCAAATGAACCCCCAGGTCTAGGTCTTTCCCTGGCGCAAGGTCATGCAACTTTATTAGAGCGCTACAGAAAGCGTACCCAAGCAGGTCTCTGGCACACACTGCCCGATGATAGCTATATCCATGCTTATCTTTCCTGGCATCTTGAAAAGGCAAGCTGGATTGATGAATTGCACAAGTTGCTACAAGAGAAGACCTGGAAAGGTGACGACGTAGATGACAAGACCGATGGAAACGGTTGGTATCAAGCTTGCGAACGTGTGGGGCAAACAGCCAGTTACTTAACAGCCATTAATCGTGCATGGCAGTTAGCAGAAGCAACAGAGACATTTAACGGCTGCCCATCACTAGCCATCGGTCTGCAATGCCGCTATGCTCTGATTACGGCTTCTCTCAATAGCCTAGCCGAGAATATTCCTGTTGGGGTGATGGTAGCACTAGTTGAGAAAAAGCTTTGGACTCCAGCTCAGGGTTTCATCTATGCTCTACAAATAAAAGAGCCTCAGCACCGAGCTGAGGCTCTAACGGGATTGGTAGCTCTCACGAGATTAGTACCATATTGGTCAGAAGCACTGCCAGAAGCACTGCCAGAAGCTTTAAAAGCAGCACGGGTAGTTCCGGCGATGCCTAATCGAGCCGAGGCGCTAACTAGATTGGTTCTGTATTGTTCCGAAGTACTGCCGGAAGCTCTAGAAGCGGCACGAAAAATTCAAGATCGGTGTAATCAAGCCAAGGCTTTAACGAAACTGGGAGCATACTGTTCTGGAATTGTAATCCCGTCAGAAGCTTTAGAGACAGTAGGAAAAATACAGTACGAGAGTGAGCGAGTCGAAGTTCTGAAGGAACTGATACCGTACTTGCCACCAGCCTTGCTGCCACGAGCATTGGGAGTAGCACAAGAAATTCAATCTGAGTCTTCTCGTACTGAGGTTCTAACCAGATTGGCACCACACTTTTCACAAGAGTTGCTATCAGAATTCTTGAAAGCAGCACGGGTAATTAAGGATCAGTGGAGATTAGCTCAAGTCTTAATAGAATTGGTTCCCAGCTTTCCAGACCTCCAGCAGGAAGTCCTAAAAGAAGTGCGAAAAATTCGGGATGTGCGCTATCGAGCTAAAGCTTTGGCAAGATTGGTACGACACTCACGAAAAGTTTGCCGCGAAGCGTTTGAGGCAGCTGGGGCGATTAAGGTTGAGTATGACAAAGCCGAAGTTTTGAGTCAACTGTTACCTTACTTGCCGGAGGAACTGCAAGAGCGTTTACTGCCAAAGATCCTCAAGATAGTAAAGAAAAGTTTAAACACGTCTTACTTAATCGATGTTCTGAGTCAATTAGTACCCTATTACCCTAAAGTTTTGCCAGAGGCACTGAAGATCGTACAGAAGCTCCCAGATGAGCGTAAACGGGCTGAGACTTTGAACCGACTGGCACCATACTTGCCAAAAGCATCAAAAGATCTACTTCCACTAGCTATGGAGATAGTGTGGAAAATTCATGATAAAAGATACCGAGCTGAAGCTTTAAACGGACTAGCTCCTCATTTATCACCAGTGCTACTAGGGGAGGCTGTGAGGGCAGAACAGAAAATTCAGGATGATACTTACCAAGCTAAAACGTTGAAAAAACTTGAACCTTACTCGCTACAAGCCTTACAGAAAGCACTACAAGAAGCAGGGAAAATTCGGAACGAGAGTTGTCGTGTTGAAGCCTTGAATAAACTGGTTCCTTATCTGCCCCAATCACTGATCTTACAAGCTCTAGAAATAGCGCAAGGAATCTGGAATGAGAGCTGCCGAGTTCAAGTTCTAAATAGTCTGATTCCCCGATTATCTCAAGAACTGCTTTTAAGAACTATAGAAATAACACGAAAAATTCGCGATGAACGATACAGAGTTGAAGCCCTGAACGGATTGGTACCTCACTTGCCAAAAGAGCTGCTTCCGCAAGCTTTAGAGATTGCACAGGGAATTCAGGAGAAAAGATATCAAGTGCTAGCACTAAGTAGCTTAGTCCTGCCCTTACCCGAAGTGTTGCCAGAGAAGGTGGTGGAAATACTGGGGATGACGGATGACAATCGAAGAGCGAAGTCCTTGAGTGAGCAAGCATCGAACTTAGCAGCACATCTTTCGACTAGCCTTTATCCTCTCTGGCAAGAGACACTCCACATCCTAGCTCGCTGTCGCCGCCAAGACTTATTGGAAGATCTACAGAATTTGATTCCTGTAATTATCGCGCTAGGTGGCAGTGAAGCATTGGAACAGGTGGCTCATGCTATTCAAGATGTAGGAGAGCAGTGGTCCTAACTCTGCCCTTTTTGCTCTGGCTAGGTTTTGGGACTTGATGAACAGCAGAAGTTAGGGTCAACAGGACAGCTCTCTTGTCAAACTCGGTCTGCCGTTTGCTAGATTTAAAAGAATCTCGGTGTTTCCCTTTTGAAGACAGTTCAACATTAGACCTGTTTTGAAAGTCTCCTTTCATCACTGGAGTGTGAGCAGTATGCTCATGGTCATCTCTTGCAAAAATATTTTTACGATGCTGTTTGCGTCATTTCTTGTCCGCTTTTCCCTGTTCCCCGTTCTCGACTTCTGCAAGAGACCTATTGCAGACTTTGGCTTATTCAGCTCGCTCAATTAATTGAGGAACTTAACACAATGGTAGATCCAGTAACTTTGTCGGCAACAGCGATTGCTACCTTGGCATTTACAAAAATGCTAGAAAAAACGGTGGAGAAATTCACTGAAGGCACACTCGCCAAAATGGAGGAGCTACGCCAAAAGATTTGGAGTAAGTTGCGGGGCGATCCCAGAGCGGAAAACGCACTTACCGCAGTTGAACAGGGCAACAAGAAAGAACTCCAACGGTTAGCCGTGTACTTGCAGGATGCGATGGAAGATGATTCACAGTTCGCCAATGAGGTACAGACGTTGGCTCAAGAAATCAATGCAGGTAAGCTGCAAGACAACAGCCAAATGACGCAGAGCAACTATGACAATGCTCGTGGTTGGCAGACTAAAGTGGAGGGGGGAACAGCTTACATCGGCGAAATTCACATTGCTCACCCACCCTCTTGACTAGAGTCGTGATATACCCCTTAAAGTTTCGCAGCTTACCTGTTGAGAACGACTGCTTTTTCGCTTAATCTCTCGTAGGCTGCCAGTATTATCTGTTCTGTTTCGTCCCAATTAATGCATTTATCGGTGACAGAAACACCATATTTTAACTCATCTAAATTACAAGAAAATGGTTGGTTTCCTTCATGCAAGTTAGATTCCAGCATCAATCCAACAATTGACTGATTCCCCTCTAAAACTTGTTGAATAACATTATCAAACACAGCGGCTTGTTGCTTATGATTCTTATTGGAGTTGCCGTGGCTACAATCAATTACAATTCTCGGTTGTAAATCCAGCTCTTTAAATTTATCTTCTGCAACTTTTACACTTGCTGCATCAAAATTAGGCTTGCCGCTACCACCTCGTAGAATAATATGACTGTAGGGATTTCCTGTGGTCTGGAAAATGCTGACTTGCCCCATTTGGTTAATCCCTAAAAAATGGTGAGGTTTAATAGCCGATTGCAAGGCATCTAAAGCCACTTGAATGCTGCCATCAGTCCCATTTTTAAACCCAACAGGCATTGAAAGGCCGCTAGCCATTTCACGGTGAGTTTGTGATTCAGTGGTGCGGGCTCCAATCGCAGACCAGCAAATCAGCTCACCAAT
>DATNPT010000631.1:0-18697 GCA_036703075.1 Chroococcales cyanobacterium | reverse complement strand
GAGTAAAACGTATGAACAGTGAGGGCAAAGATGCTTACTCGTCATCCCTTGGCTCGTTGTTGTAGATATACCTAGTTGGTGGCGACTCGTTAATAAAGCTTTATTTCTCATGTATTTCACCGAATTTTGGTCGTTTACTTTAATAAGTATTAGTATGACATTTTGGTGTCAAAAAATATGTATAATCCAACGTTTGATCGATGTATGAATTGTATGGTTTGTACGGAATATTCTAATTTTTTTACAATAATCTGTAAACGCATCACTCAATCTTATTGCTCAAACAGTAAAATAGATATTATCAGATAAACTAAATAAGCTCAGCCCTATAATACTCATTGTTTAATGATATTGCCTTTGTTAAAAATGGGGACCTGCCTAGTTACATAGAACTGTAGCTACTGTTATAGAGCCAGATAAGTTTGCCTAATTCTTACAGGGAATTGGGCGATATAAAACAATAATAAAAAGGAAAAAATAAATGCCTAGACTTATAGGAAAACGCTTAAGAATGTGCTTACAGGAACAAAAATCCTGACGACTGCGGGACTCAACCTCGGTAAACTGGTCGATTTGTTCTTTGAAGAGCATAGCGGAATCCCAACCTATCTCTATGAACTAATACAAAATCCGCCCTCATAGCCCCTTTTCCTTGCGGTGTCGTAGAGTCGAAGTTATTACTCAAGAACCTAACTGTATCTATTACTTTGGTCCTTTTGCAAGTAGCTACAAAGCTCAATTGTATTCAGGCGGTTACCTTGAAGATTTAGAACAGGAAAAAGCCCAAGTCATTGCTGTCGATATCAAGCGGGGTCAGCCAGGTGAACTAACAATTGTTGAAAATGAATTGGGACATAGACTTGAGGGGCAACTCTCGCTAGCTATCTCTAGCTTTGTTGAATCTAGGTTCTACTAATGTCGTAGATAATTGATCAGTAGGAGAACGATTCATTCAAAAAATGGGGAAAATGCCAGAAACTCGGTCAAGCGTTGGGACAGATCAATATCAAGGCATTAGTAAAAATGGTTGAGGAATCGGTAGTTTAAGAAATTCAAATGTGTCAAGTTTCAACCCAAATTGTATCAGGAGTCAGGAGAAAGCACATTTTCATTTGTCCTAGTGTACGTCGTTCATGGGGACTACTTTAGATATGAGCAACTGGTACAAGCTAGACTCAGTAGAGGTGTTACGGCAACTCGATACTGATGCCGATCGCGGTCTGAGCCGAGACGAGGCGACCCACCGCCTAGAGCAATACGGACTGAACGAATTAATCGAGCAGAAGGGTGAGAGTCCCTGGCAGATTTTGTGGCAGCAGCTAACATCCCCGATGGTAGTGATTTTGATTATTGCAGCCCTGCTCTCGGTTGTTTTGGGTGACTACAAAGATGCCGTTGCTATTCTTGCCATTGTTGCGTTCAATGCTTTCTTGGGGGTCAAACAGGAATATCAGGCCCAAAAGGCGATCGCAGCCCTCAAAAAGCTAGCCGTACCCACAGTTAAAGTTCGTCGCGATAGCACCGTAGAGGAAATCTCAGGTAACCAACTCGTACCCGGTGATGTGGTGCTACTGGAAACCGGAAACCTGGTGCCAGCAGACTGCCGAATGCTGGAAAGTTCAAACCTGCGGATACAGGAAGCCTCTCTCACTGGGGAATCGGAGTCTACGGACAAAAACGCTCACGCTCTGGGACAAGCCGACTTACCCCTAGCCGATCGGCACAATATGGCTTACATGGGAACCGTCATCACCTATGGGCGTGGTCTAGCCGTAGTGACTGAGACGGGAATTAATACAGAATTAGGTCACATTGCAACGGCGATTCAAACGGTAAGCCGAAAACCAACCCGACTCCAGCAGCGCTTAGACAAACTGGGATGGAACCTGGGGATTGCCACTCTGGCGATCGTCCTAGCGATCTTCATTCTGGGTCTGCTGCGGGGAGAAGAGGTAAAATTTATGTTCCTCACCGCTGTGAGTTTAGCCGTAGCCGCCGTGCCTGAAGGGTTACCTGCAATTGTAACGATCGCATTAGCTCTGGGGGCACAGCGGATGCTCAAAAAACACGCATTGATTCGCAGGCTGCCTGCTGTTGAGACATTAGGTTCAGTCACGGTAATCTGCTCGGATAAGACGGGTACACTGACAGAAAACCGCATGACCGTCACCTTTCTAGATGTAGCCGGTCATCGGGTCGATTTAACCACCCCCCTACGCCGCACCACACCTGTACTGGAAGCGAGCGTTGCACAATCTTCCCTGTTGCAGGAGCAACCAACGCTAGCATTGCTCCTAGCTGGAGCGGCACTATGCAACGATGCTTCACTGGAGCGCGATGGGGAGGAGTCACAGCACTTCCACGCGATGGGAGATCCCACTGAGGGGGCATTGGTTGTAGCGGCTGCTCACGAAGGACTTTGGAAAGCTAATTTAGATGGAGCCTTGCCCCGTGTAGCAGAGGTACCCTTTGACGCAGAGCGCAAGCGAATGACCACCGTTCACAAGCTTCCATCTGCCACCGTCCCCATTCCAGGCGGGCTGGAGCCGATCGAGTCCTGGCTGCGATCGCAAGGAAACTCACCCTGTGTTGCCTTCACCAAAGGGGGAATGAATAGCCTACTTACTATTTCCAGTCATGTTTGGGTGGATGGACGAATAGAGCCGCTCAGCGAGGGTTCGCGCACAAAAATTATTGATGCCAATAACGAACTGGCACAAGATGGGATGCGTGTACTAGGCGTCGCCTTTCAACTCCTAGAATCGTGTCCGGTTGGCGAAGTCAAGGATAAGCTGGAGCAGAACCTGACTTTTGTCGGTCTAGTCGGCATGGTCGATCCGGCACGCCCTGAAGTGAAAGAGGCGGTGCTGACTTGCAGAAATGCTGGGATTCGCCCTGTCATGATTACGGGCGATCAAGCCCTGACAGCTCAACATATCGCGCGTGAGCTGGGAATCGCTACCAATGACCGCATTCTAACGGGTCAGGAGCTGGCTCAACTTTCTGGTGCAGAGTTGGAAAACCTTGTCGAAGATGTGTCCGTTTATGCCAGGGTTTCACCCCAGCACAAGCTGGACATCGTTCAGGCGTTGCAAAATCGAGGACATATCGTTGCCATGACAGGCGATGGTGTGAACGATGCGCCAGCCTTGAAAAAAGCTGACATTGGTGTGGCAATGGGCATCACGGGTACGGATGTCGCAAAAGAGGCAGCGGATATGGTTCTCTTGGACGACAACTTCGCCACTATCGTTGCCGCAACCAAAGAAGGGCGCGTGATTTACGACAACATCCGTAAGTTCATCAAGTACACCCTAACCGGGAATTGCGGTGAACTCTGGGTGATTGTGGTGGCTCCATTTTTAGGAATGCCACTGCCACTCCTACCCCTGCAAATTCTCTGGATCAATCTGTTGGGTGATGGACTGTTGGCTCTGGCTTTGAGCTTAGAGCCAGCCGAGCGCAAGATCATGCGCCGCCCACCCTATAATCCTGATGAAAGTATCTTTGGTCGAGGGGTCGGTCGAGATATTCTGTGGGTCGGGCTGCTCTTGGGACTGGTATTATTGGCGATCGCTTACGGATATTGGTCGAATGGTCAGGTCAGTTGGCAGACGATGGTGTTCACTACCCTCGCCTTCTCCCGGATGGGACTTGCCGAGACTATGCGCTCCGAGCGAGACTCAGTGTTTCGCATGAGCCTGTTGTCTAACAAGCCGCTCTTGGCAGCCGTGGCTCTAACGTTTGGGTTGCAATTGGCAGTTATCTATGTTCCCTTTTTGCAAGGAGTTTTTAAAACCACTCCCCTATCCAGGGTTGAGTTGGTCGTCAGTCTGGCTCTTAGTACTGTGGTCTTTGGGGCGATGGAACTACAGAAGTGGCTGCTCCGGCGCAGATAGCTAAATTGAGGTATTAGTTATTCTGACCTAGAAAATATACATTACCTCGTTTATCGTGTAAATATTTTGTTACTATAAGTTTATATAACTTTACGCGAGGGCTAACACCCATGCTTTACACCGATAAACAAGGGAAAACCCTCAACCTCAATGAGTGTATGACGGCTGACAGCTTCTTGATGCAGGCTGAAGTGTATATCAGCGAACCACAGGAGATGCACTTCAACCCACAAGGAGAGCTACAAGCCGGAAAGAAATCGAACAAAACAGTAGCACATCGTAGTGATGGCAGTGAGCTGATTCCCGCTGCAGTTCAAGCCAATACACGTAGTGATAGCAGTCAATTGCTGAATCAGCCTCTCGCCGCTGGTTACACAGTAGACGATGAGGGAATCACCAATAACTACGCCCTTGAACCTGCTATGTCCTTAGCAGAATATCCCTCACCCAAACAGCAACAGCGTTATGCCTTGCAGGGGGCAGTCGCTATTCTATTCGTTGCCTTGACACTGTGGAGTGCATTGGCTGTCAGCTAGACCTGACAATAGCTAGGGATTTAGCTTCTTCTCAAGATATCTAGCGAGCATTACCCCCTCTACTTTTTGCCCTAAGTGGGCACAGGAGCCAACGCGTGAATCAGCCCATGGAATTATCTTTAGAGCAACAATTTAGCATCAGGAGCTTTGCTGACCAAGTACAGCAAATGTCCCGCGAACAAGCCCAAGAGTTTTTGCTCATGCTGTATCAGCAGATGATGATGAAGGAAATGATGTACCAGCATTTTCTGAAGCAGGAGTGGAAACTAGACTAAGGTGCGAGCGCTCACCTTAGTAAGGAAGCCAATACGAAGGGGTTTTAGAGCCATGATTGATGGCGTTTACATTCCACTGTATCAAGTGGTAAAAGGCTTGAACTAACAGATACATAACACCTCCTGCCCAAAATTGACACTGATTTCTGACAGCTCTCCGACTTCAGCAATCAGATTAATCCCCCACAATCAAAGTTTCAACAAAGAAGCCGGGGAACTGGGTTTGGGAGCATCCCGCTTTTGTAAATTTGTAGTGCGGATCAGAGAGCCCACTTGGATAGAAGTAGGGAGCAAGATGCTCCCACTAACGGATTTTTGCAAATTTGGGATGCACCCGCTGAGTTTTCTATTCCTGCTCGCTTTATTGTTTGTTCACAAGGTAAGAATTCGAGGCAAGACCCTGCTAGACTCAGGGCTTGATTACCTCCTCAATTAGCTCCCTGGCATCCCTATTGAGCCGAAGAAGTTTTGTGGAGGCAAACCTCTATGTTTAGCAACCTTACTGATTTAATCAATCCCACTGGCAGCGATTGGGGAGAGCGCTTACTCAATACCGTTGCCAGTAAAACAATCCGCTACCTATTTACTCAAAGCGAGTCAGTCGAAGTCTTTGTCCGCTGCCATCCTTCCAGTAAACTCTTGCAAGGCAGCATTGACAGCTTCAAAATGACGGGTCGTGGGCTCGTCATCCGTGATGAGTTTAGGGCGGAAGAACTATCTTTTGAGACCGACGCCGTATCGATTGACTTCAGTGGCGTTTTGAACGGCAAACTGGTTTTAAAGCAACCCACCCAAGCTGTTGCCCAAGTCACCCTTTCGGAAGCAGGCATCAACCACGCTTTTCAGGCTGAACTGGTGAAAAAGCGTTTGGTGAACCTCTCCCTGCCTGCCTTAACCAACCTATCTGGCGCGGAACTAGTTTCCTTTGAAGCTGTCCAACTCCAGTTATTGCCCAACAATCGAGTGCAGATTTGGGCTAAAGCCGACCTAAGCAACGGCGAACTCGTACCGATTAGCCTGAGTGCCACCTTAGCTATTGAGCGGCGGCGTCGCCTTGTTTTTTGTGACCCCAAGTTTGAAGCAGACACCGTGCCAGAATCTCAACGGGACATCTCTCAATCACTGAGCATCGCATTGGGTCAAATTCTCGATCGCATGGTCGATCTAGAGCGCTTCGATCTCGACGGCATCACGATGCGGCTTAACCGATTAGAAACCCAAGGAAAACAGTTGATTTTCAGCGGCTACGCTCAGATCGATCGCATCCCCGCTAGCTCCTAATCTACCGAGGTGGAGTGGGGTTTTGTACCTCACTCCCTTGACTGGGTTGCTCACCATCAGCTCATATTAACTGTTGCACCTTTAACCCCCATCAATTAGTAAATCAGCAGAGAAAAATAGACTAGGGTTGTTTCTCTTGAGGGGGGATGAGATTCATCAGGCTTGATTGGTTGATGACTTGCAACAATTCCTCTTGTTTCTGACCCTCTTTCTTCTCTATATAGTCTATTAATTCATCAAGCTTTTTAGAATTTGTGTTTATAATATCTTCTCTCCGTTTCTCGATTTCCTGTACAATTGCTTTCCATTTCTGAAGGTTTTTTAGTTCAGCTTCTTTGAGCGCTCCTATAGTTTGGAGCTGGCTTTGCTTCGTTACTTCTTTGATTTTTATCATGTGGGGATCTGGTAATTCTGTTAATACACTTATAGTTTGATTGAATCCTATAAGGGCAGTTTGATAGGCTTTTTCCAAAGATTCTTCCGATTCTCGGATGATTGTTTCCAAGATATTCTCGAAATTGGGAGTCTCAGACATCGGCTTTTTTCCTAAAAATATATACTATGAGAATTGACGGATAAAATCTAAACCAAAATTTTATCCTTAAAAGAGTTAGAAGTTGTTCGGATAAAAAATAAGTTGTTCTTTTACCCTCTAAATAGGTTACTTTCACCTTCATTAAGGGACAGCAAGCAACCTTCAAGGGTCATGTCAGTAGCCGAGCTTCCTCCTCTTTGACAAACCGATAACACTCGCAGCTAAGCGCTGCGAGCCCCTGACTATCGAGGATAGTCATCTGACCTCGACTGTAGCGAATCAAGCCCGCCTTTTGAAGCCTCCCAGCCACCACCGTGATACTGGCACGGCGCACCCCTAGCATTTGGGAGAGGAACTCATGGGTGAGTGGAAACCGATCTGAGTGAGCGCGATCGCGTACAGTTAGCAGCCAACGGCAGCAGCGCTTTTCCACTGAGTGGTAGGAGTTGCAGGCTGCCGATTGCGCGATTTGAAACATCAGCGCGTGCGTGTAGGGCAGCAGCAGGCTGTAAAGCGGACTATCTGCATTGACCAAGTCCTTGAATACATCCGCTTTCATCCTCATGGCTTCTCCAGGAACTTGGACAATCGCCTTGAAGGGCGTTGCCTCGATTCCCAAGAAAACGGAGACACCAACCATGCCTTCATTACCGACCAAACCCACTTCGGCTAGGATGCATTCTTCCACGATGGTGAGCAGAGAAATGACGCCATTCATGGGGAAATAGACGTACTCGATAAGTTCTCTAGACTCGTAGAGGACTTCCTTGAAAGGCAGCGAGATTCTTTCCAAGTTGGGTTCTAGACCTGCTTTGACCTCACTGGGTATAGCCGCTAAAAGCCGGTTTTCCACCGGCATCGGAGGGGGGATGGACAGGGACATCGAGACACTCCTTGAGCCGGTTGTGTTTAAAAAAGACACTGACGGCACAAGGCGCGGTATAAAGGTTCCGTTTCTGATGTCAAAAGGTGAAATTTCTAAAGAACAAGCTCTACGGCTAGTTGCTTACACAATTACTCTAACAAACTTTGTACCTTGCCGTACAGAAGTGTTAGGATTAATGGAGAGTACGATAGCGTACCTAAAAGTTCAACTCGCTGCCGCATTGGAGGCGCAGGTAAGCAAAAACCAAGCATCAGCAAAGCTCTAAAGATTCGACTGAGTTACAGAGGTACAGCGCCTTCTTGATACCAAATCCGCAACTCCGTCTTCTCTGGAGCGCGGACTTCGGGTTCTCTCTCGTAGTGGCGCTCACCAGCAAGATTAGAGGGCATTGAGCCTCAAGGCAGGTTTTGTCTGACTTGCCCCGGACTATCCGGTAACTAAAGTTTTATCGCGTTCCCCAGGTGGTGAGTTGGTAATTTTCGCGGTACTGGGTTGAGACTCGCTCTTCGTACACAAACAAGTCTTGCACCTTTCAAACGATTCAGGTAGAAAGCCGGGGTGGATGAACGACTTTCACTGTGACGCTTGACGACTTTCGCGCTGACAAAGATTTAGTAGAGACGAAACACTTATAAAGTTCTGTGACTGCTTGCCGTTTAGGGGTGTCGCCTCCCTAACCAAGAATCTACCTGAGGAATTAGTCAGTTAGTGAAAACAAATTTCCTTTTTTATTTTAAAGGAATTATCAATATGACTCTTTTAAAGTCTGTTCTTAATGATTCTCCTGAAAAAATTCTCTGCTTCTATATCAACGATAGTCGCAAAATTCAAATTATCCGTACTATTCCAAATTCATCTTGGGAGCGAGTGGTTTTTCCGGAGCAGCGTTTGTTGTTTGAAGCCCTGCCTTCAGACAAATTACAAATTCAAATTTGTAAAGTTCTTAGCGTGCTCATTCCTTGCTATAAACTGCGTGTTAACGATCGATCTAGTTTATTGCAATCGTTACCTTGAAGATTTAGAACAGGAAGCAGCGCAATTAATTACCGCCGATATCAAGCGGGTTCAGTCAAGCGAGTTAACGATTTTAAAGGATGACTTGAGAGAAACTCTTGGGGGGAAGCTCTCCAGATATCTCTAGCTTTGTCCGAGCTTGGCTCCGCTAATGTAGGTTTTGGTTGTTGGTAAATCTTTAACCCTTGATTTTAAGTACATCTCTATCTAAGGATTAGTGATTTTTTTGACTAAAAGTTGTGTAATAAAGGTATTGCAATTGCTTCAATAATCCGTTGGCTTTGCTTATTATTCAAAATTATCAACTCAAAGTAAATCTAAAATAATAACTAAGAGCTAACAGGTATTTTACTAAACCCTTTAGTGTGACGACATCCAACAAAGGAACATGAGCTATAAATTACCAAAAATATTATAGTCTTTACACTTATCGATCGGGGACATTTTAAATGCTTACAATCAAAGCTTTTGTTCAAGCTCTCAATACTTTTCACTGGAAAACTGATTACAAGCAGTTCTGTCAGGTATTACATCTCGATCGGGGAAATTATAGCTTGGAGAAATACAAGCAATTTGAAAATCTGTGCAAAGCTCTCAACGACTTCGATCTCGATTCACTAGCCAAACTTATTGAGGCTGGAGCTATAGCTGAGCAGAATTCAGCGATCGCTAATCGCTCATCAGGCAAAGATACAGCTTTTTAACTGATTAACTGAAAAAAATAAAGTCTCTGCTGGTTTTCAGTCCCCTCTTCTAATCAACGCTATTGGGTACTAATCACCAGTACAGCATTTTTTAACACTGATTTATTCACAGCATTTTTAGGAAAGATTCATGACAACACAATCAATCATCCCTGAAAGCAAGCATCGCCTTGCTATCAGTTGGCCAACTGTTGCCTTTATGGGTGCAGTTCATGCCGTAGCTCTGTTATCTCCCTGGTTTTTCTCCCCGTCAGCTTTGGGAGTCATGATAGTTCTCCACTGGTTATTTGGCAGCATTGGTATCTGTTTAGGGTATCACCGACTGTTAACTCACCGTAGTTTTCAGGTGCCCAAGTGGTTGGAATACATTATTACCACTATCGGTTCCCTCGCCCTTCAAGGAGGCCCCATTTTCTGGGTCGCCGCACACCGGATGCACCACGCCTATACCGAGGATGCAGACAAAGACCCTTACTCGGCTTCGCGGGGTTTTTGGTGGAGCCATATGCTGTGGCTGTTTTACACACGCGAAGAGTTCTTCAACTACGAGCGTTATAAAAAATTTGCACCTGACCTAGACCGTGACCCTTATTACCGTTGGTTGAATCGCAACTTTTTACTCCTACAAATTCCCTTAGGATTAGTGTTGTATGTGTTAGGAGGATGGTCGTTTGTCATCTATGGGCTGTTCTTAAGGTCAGTATTGCTCTGGCATAGTACCTGGTTGATTAACTCGGCAGCTCACCTGCGAGGATATCGTAATTTCTCTTCAGATGATGGCTCGCGTAATCTCTGGTGGGCAGCGCTCTTAACGTATGGAGAAGGTTGGCATAATAACCATCATGCTCACCCCAATGTGGCAAGAGCAGGAGTGCGTTGGTGGGAAATTGATGTAACTTGGTGGGCGATTCAAGCGTTAAATACTTTGGGCTTAGCCACAAAAGTTGTGAAGCTGAATAGCCAAGTTTCAGTTAAAGAGTAGGGATTGCCTAGTTCTGTTCCGGCAGAGGTTTCTAAGACTGGCGTTATTATATATGTATTACTTGACGATAAAAATTGTTTTTTGATAAAGTGATAGGTTTTTGTGTGCTAATCTCAAGACACTACAACACTTGAGTCGCTAGGAGCTAATAATCTAGTCTCCCTGTATGAGGATGTGAGGGCAAAGGGAGATTAAGGCGGTAGCGAACCACCACAGCTCCAGGAGAATAAATGGCAAATCGGTTAAGTCGTACCGATAAGCTGTTTCGGTGCTGGATACGACTAACTGAGCTAAATCCTGGATCATGAGGATGAGTATTAATGAACATTCAAGCGCTAGATATCAAGGTCGGAGATTGCATCGTTGCCTACTGTAGGAACAAGAGACAACCTTGTACAGTGCAACGGTTACTGGACTCGACGCACAATAACATCACACTGAAAGTCTCCACATCTGTGACTTATCGCGAATCAGCTTCTTGCGTAGTTCAATTTCACCAAGACGCTTTAGTTGAAATGGCTGGCTTACAATCCTTCTCCCAGCTCGGACAGCAATCACTCCCTCCATTAGGACAGACCCATGTTTGAACGCTTTACAGATTCAGCGATTAAGGTGATTAGGCTCTCTCAAGAGGAAGCACGTCGCCTCGGTCACAATTTTGTAGGGACAGAGCAAATCCTTTTAGGTCTGATTGGAGAAGGCAATGGTATCGCGGCAAAAGCCTTGCACTCCCTGGGCGTCACTCTCAAAAAGGTAAGAGAGGAGGTGGAAAAAATCATTGGTCGGGGTTCTGGCATTGTCGCTGTTGAAATTCCCTTTACCCCCAGAAGTAGACATGTTCTCGATCTGTCCCTAGAGGAATCTCGCGCCTTTGGGCAAGACTACATTGGCACCGAACACTTGCTGCTCGGTCTGATTCGGGATGGAGAAGGTGTGGCGGCAAGAGTACTTTCAAACCTGGGAGTTAGCTCAAAAAAAGTTCGGGCTCAAGTAATTGAGATGATTTCCGAGGCGACCACTCAGCTGAGCGATACTGGTCAGATCCGTAAAAAGACGCCCACCCTCGATGAATGTGGCACCAATTTGACCCAACTAGCTGCAAAGGGCAAACTCGATCCTGTCGTGGGTCGCCACAAGGAAGTGGAACGCATGATTCAAATTTTGGGTCGTCGTACCAAAAATAATCCTATCTTGTTAGGGGAGCCAGGAGTCGGTAAAACAGCACTGGCAGAGAGTCTAGCTCAGCGCATTGTCAACCACGATGTTCCTGAAAACCTTCAAGGCAAACAGGTTCTCACCCTAGATATGGGTTCGTTGCTCGCAGGCACTAGATACCGAGGCGAGTTCGAGGAGCGCCTGAAGACGATCGTAGAGGAAATGCGTGCTTGCCAAGATATCATCCTCGTCATTGACGAGGTTCATACATTGGTTGGTGCTGGAGCTGTATCAGGTAGTCTGGATGCTGCGAATATCCTCAAGCCTGCCCTGGCGCGGGGAGAACTCCAGTGTATTGGCGCAACCACGTTGGATGAATACCGTCAGTACATTGAGCGAGATGCCGCCTTAGAGCGTCGTTTCCAACCCGTGATGGTGAATGAACCCAGCGTTGAGGAAACAATTGAAATTTTATATGGGTTGCGCGATCGCTACGAGCAGCACCACAAGCTCAAAATTTCCGACCTGGCCCTAGAAGCTGCGGCTAAGCTTTCAGACCGTTACATCTCAGACCGCTACTTACCCGACAAAGCGATTGACCTAATAGATGAAGCGGGTTCTCGCATCCGAATACTCAACTCTAAAGTGCCAGCGGCGGCCAAGAACTTGAATAAAGAACTGCGCCAGGTTCTCAAAGATAAAGATGATGCTGTTGCATTGCAAGAGTTTAGCACGGCCGGAAAAATGCGTGCCCGTGAAATTAGAATTCAGGCAGAGATTCGGGCACTCGTCCAAGATGATTACTCCCACTCTACCGATACTGACGGCACTCCCCTGGTCAACGAAGAGGATATCGCTCACATTGTTGCCTCATGGACAGGAATTCCGGTGAACAAGCTAACCGAATCCGAGTCCAGAATGCTGCTTGAGATGGAAGATATCCTACATCAGCGACTCATCGGTCAAGAAGAAGCTGTCACGGCAATTTCCCGTGCTATTCGTCGCGCTCGCGTTGGCATTAGTAATCCCAAGCGACCGATTGCCAGTTTTATCTTTTCTGGTCCAACAGGAGTGGGTAAGACGGAACTCGCCAAGTCACTAGCAGCTTACTTCTTCGGGTCTGAATCAGCCATGATTCGGTTGGATATGTCCGAATACATGGAGCGTCACACCGTCTCCAAGCTCGTCGGTTCCCCTCCCGGATTTGTGGGTTACAACGAAGGAGGACAACTCACCGAAGCCGTCCGCCGTCGTCCCTATACAGTGGTGCTATTTGACGAAATCGAAAAAGCACACCCCGACGTGTTCAACTTGCTGCTGCAAATTCTGGAAGACGGCCGTTTGACGGATACTAAAGGTCGCACCGTGGACTTTAGGAACACGTTGTTGATTATGACTTCCAACGTGGGTTCTAAGGTGATTGAAAAAGGTGGCGGGGGTCTTGGTTTTGAATTCTCTCAAAATCAAGCTGACTCTCATTACAGATGTATTCGCTCCTTGGTGAATGAAGAACTAAAAGCTTACTTCCGTCCAGAATTTCTCAACCGCCTCGATGAAATCATTGTCTTCCGGCAACTGACTAAGGATGAGGTGAAACAAATTTCCTCTATCCTGTTAGCCGAAGTATGCAGGCGTTTAACTGAGCAAGGAATTACGCTGGAAGTCACCGAACGATTCAAAGACCGTTTAGTGGAAGAAGGTTATAACCCCAGTTACGGAGCGCGTCCTCTGCGTCGAGCTATTAGCCGCCTGTTGGAAGACTGTCTCGCTGAAGCCATCCTAAGCGATCGCGTCAAAAATGGAGATACCGTTGTTGTTGATGTAGGCGATGAGGGTCAAATTCTAGTCCTGCAAGGTGATAAGCAAGAATTACTGCCACCAGCGGTATTACCCGAATAAAATACCATGATGGAGTTTTGTGAAAGCAAAAATCAAGACTAAAAAATCGCCCTACGGATAAATCCGAGGGCTTCACTTTTGAATGATGATTGGTCGAAGTAACTAAGCGTCAAAAGGATTAATAATAAGAATTAAAATGGAAGAAATAAATACCAATATTTTAATTAGAGTAGAAATTAGTAATAATCCTAGTAAACCTCGGCTTGATTTCCGCTTATCTAGAATTCCTTGTATTGGAGAGGAAATTGAATTAGAGGACGGCAGACTGCTGAAGGTTTGTCGGGTTATACATATCCAACAAAATACTAGTGGTATTAGTGATATTCCGCAAGCTATTTTGGTAGTTTATGATTACGATTATAGCAGCCGAAGTAAAGCTTAGAACAACGGATTCTTTGAAGGAAAAGGCTTAAGCTTTTTCCTCATTTCCTAACCTATAGCGCCCTGGCTATATCAGCATGGATGATGATAAATAGGTAATGGAAAAGACGTTCCAATTACCGATTACCAATTACCCATTTTCAGTAAGAAACTATCTAGGCAATGCGTGACCCGTTGATAATGCCGTATTCCTAGAAAAGACAGATTCGTTTTTGAACCTCCCTAGAGTTTTCTCCAATTCAGAGTTTAGAGGCTTTAAACCAACGCTGGTTCGGGTAATGCTCCTTGCATCTTACTCAAAAAGTTAATTAGGTTCTCTAATTGTTGCTCTGCTTTCAGGACTCCTAAACCCCGGACAGTGACTTTTCCAGGCATATAAACAAAACGCGATCGCAAATGCTCTGGCAAATTCTCTTGAAGCAAGTTCCATGCCGGTTCCTCCATCGGCGTTTCTAAAATCACGTTCTGCTTGCCCTCCGGTTTAATCCGACTGAAGCCTAAGGACTTGGCAACCTGCTTGAGTTCCACCACCCGCAGTAATTGATTAGCGGCTGAGGGAATCGGGCCATAGCGATCGCTCCAATCTGCCGCAATCTGAACTAACTCGTCCTTCGAGGCAGCCGAAGCAACGGCCCGATAAGCACTCATCTTTTGGTCTAAATCCGGGATATAGTCAGCGGGGATAAAGGCGGTGAGATTGAGGTCGATTTGCGTATCATCCACCTTGGGAATTTCTTGCCCTTGAATCTCCCGAATTGCCTCTTGCAGCATTTCCATATAGAGGTCGAAACCAATTGCCTCCATCTGTCCCGACTGTTCGACACCCAGGAGATTGCCAACGCCGCGAATTTCCATGTCCCGCGTCGCCAGTTGGTACCCAGAACCTAACTGGGTAAATTCCTGAATCGCTCGTAAGCGCTGCCGTGCTGGTTCTGAAAGCACCTTCTGCTTCGGGTAAAATAACCAAGCGTGCGCTTGAATGCCCGCACGACCAACTCGTCCGCGCAATTGGTAAAGCTGAGCTAGACCAAACTTATGGGCATCTTCAATCAGAATAGTATTGACTCTGGGGATATCCAGACCGGATTCAATAATCGTTGTACAAACTAGGACATCGGCTTCCCCGTTACCAAAAGCCAGCATCGTCGCTTCTAGTTCCGCATCATCCATCTGTCCGTGCGCGATCGCAAGTCTTGCCCCTGGCACCATCTCTCGCAACTTGCCTGCTAGTTCTTCAATCCCTTCAATGCGCGGTACCACATAGAATACCTGGCCGCCGCGATCGAGTTCCGTGCGGATTGCCGTGCGTATCGCCTCTGAATCGTAGGGCGTGAGATGGGTTTTAATCGGGCGTCGCGAGGGAGGTGGCGTGGTAATCAAACTCATCTCTCGCACCCCGGATAAGGACATATAGAGGGTACGAGGAATGGGCGTGGCGGAGAGAGTGAGAACATCTACCTGAGTTTTCAGCGCCTTAATTTTCTCCTTCTGGTTGACGCCAAACCGCTGTTCTTCATCCACCACCAAGAGACCTAAATCCCGAAGCGCTATGCCTTTACCCAGCAACTGATGCGTACCGACGACGATATCCAGTTCCCCAGTAGCGAGGCGGCGTTGAATGTCCTTGCGTTCCTCAGCGGTACGGAAGCGGTTGAGCAAACCCACATTAATCGGGTATGGAGCAAAACGCTCTTTGAGAGTATGGTAGTGCTGCTGCGTGAGAATCGTAGTTGGGGCGAGGAATGCCACTTGCTTCCCTGATGTGACGGCTTTGAAGATAGCGCGAATCGCCACTTCTGTTTTGCCAAAGCCGACATCCCCACAAACTAGGCGATCCATCGGGCGATCGCTCATCATATCTCGTTTTACATCCTGGACTGCCTTCAGTTGGTCGGGTGTTGCCTGATAGGGGAACGAATCCTCCATCTCCTGCTGCCAGGGTGAGTCGGTTGGATAGGCAAACCCCTGGCGTTGCGATCGCTGTGCATACAGTTGTAGCAGATCGACTGCCAGCTTCTTAATGCCCTTGCGGACGCGATTCTTGGTCTTTTCCCACGCTTTGCCAGACATCTTATTGAGTTCTGGCGGACTTTCGCCGGTCGCACGAAACCGGGATAATACTCCCAACTGGTCGGCGGCAACTCGCAGCAATCCATCGGAGTACTGAATGACTAAATACTCGCGGGTTTCATGATTAATTGTCAGGCTTTCCAGCTTGAGAAACTTACCAATACCGTGATTTTTGTGAACGACATAATCTCCCTGCTGGAGTTTGTTGGGGTCAACCTGTTTGGACGCGGCACGGCGTCGCTTGCGGACGTAACTGGGCGTTGCTAAGGTATGCTGTCCGAAGAATTCTCGGTCAGTAATGACGACTATTCGGTAGGTTGGCAGAATGAAGCCTTCGAGTTCTGCCAATCCGGAATATTTCACTGCAATTGGCGTGTGCTGGATTTGCAGCTTATCAATCGCCGGATAGTCGCGAGGATTGGGAACGAATTGAGCGGGGCAGTCGTGTTCCTGTAGTAGGGCGACAGAACGACTGGGTTGAGCGGAAACCAACCAAATCGAGAAGTTTCTGTCCCGTTCTCCGCGCAGTACCTCGGCCAGTTTGGCAAATTGGTGAGGAGTCGCGGGTACGGGACGACTGGCAAGATTAATCGCCGCGGGCAGGTTGGGAGATTGAGAACTTGGCAATCCTTCAATGGCTAATTCCGATAAGTGTAGCTGCTGAAAGCCTTCTACGGTTGCTAAGGACTCGTCAAAGGAGCGATGGATTTTGGGCAGAGGTGGAGTAATTAACGCCAGCTGTTCGTCGGCGTGTTCGTCGGCGCGATCGCTATGGGCGCGACATTGCTCTGGCTCATCGATCGCAATTAATGTATTTTCTGGTAAATAGTCTAGGAGCGAAGCGGGGCGCTCGAAGGCAATACCTAAGAAGCGACGGCTACCTTCTGGAGGCGTCCCCGCATCAAGAGCGTCTTGTTCTTCGGGTGAGAGATGAGCTTTAACTCGATCTAGCTTGGACTCGGTTAAGGCGGCGGCAATAATCGGGCCAAAATTGGTTGGAGTGAGGACTAGCTGGTCGATCCGGTCTAACGAGCGTTGGGTTGCGGGGTCAAACTCTCGGATTTGGTCGAGTTCGTCCCCAAACCATTCCAAGCGGACTGGCAATTCCGCCGCAACCGGAAACACATCGACAATATCCCCACGCCGACTCCATTGACCCTCCATTTCTACGAGGGGAACTCGCTCGTAACCCAGACGGACCAACTTTTCATCTACACGTTTGGAGTCCCACGTTATTCCTCGGTTAATGCTCAGGCAGTAGGGCTTAAACGCCTCCACTGGCGGCAGGTGGGGTTGCAGCGCTGCTTGCGTGGCGATAATTGCTCGATGGCTTAATGCTTTTTTGTCAGCAGTCTGTTGCTCTGTATCTGCTGAACCGCGATCGCTAACCAAATCTGCCAACGCCTGCATCTGTCCCCAGGTCATCTCCGATTCTGGGTCAAATGGCTCGTAGGGCGATGCTTCTGAGGTCGGGTACAGGTGGACGGTGTCCCAACCCATCGCTTCGAGTTGTGCAGTCCAGCGACTCGCTTCTTCTAGCGTGCTAGCAACTACTAACAAGTTGTACTCTTGCGCTTGAGCCAGAGCAGAGGCGACCAATCCCTTTGGGAGACGAGGGATACCGTTGAGATGTAGAGACGGCTGGCGATGCAGCTTCGACAGCAGTTCGCTGGTCAGGGGCGATCGCTCTAGGGCGCGAATAATCGAAGAAAATGCCATGAGTTCTGGGTGATGACAATCATCAAAATGGATAGCTGCCTATCTCCCTCATTTTAGAAGTCTAACGAAAAGTAACAGTCATTCTTGAGGAGAGGAAATAGTTACAGCCTGAAAAGGGATGCTAGGCTCTGAAAGGATATTGGATACTAGAACGTTGAGGGCATTGCTTCCCCACTATCGGCCCTTAAACCAATGACCTCTCTATCTGTCGAAATTTTCTTCATTCTCCTGCTGATTTTCTGCAACGGGATCTTTGCCATGTCGGAAATGGCTATTGTCTCAGCTCGCAAGGTACGCTTGCAACAGTTAGCGAATCAGGGGAATGTCAAAGCTCGTACAGCCTTAAGATTAGCCGATTCTCCGAATCAGTTCCTGTCCACAGTGCAAATTGGCATCACCTTAATTGGTACGCTGGCAGGTGCCTTTGGCGGTGCTACCTTAGCAGAGAAGCTGGCAGCGCTATTGAGACGAATTCCGTTTTTGGCCGCCCATGCTCAAGCGATCGCTCTAGTTCTCGTTGTAGTCAGTATCTCTTACCTTTCCCTCGTGCTAGGGGAACTGGTACCCAAGCGGCTGGCATTAAATAATCCCGAACAAGTGGCGACGGGTGTGGCTTCGCAAATGCGCCTGCTGGCAAAGATTGCCGCTCCAGCCGTTCATCTATTAAGTTACTCGACGGATTTGGTATTGCGGTTGTTGGGGATTGGCCCGACTGAAGAACCAGAAGTGACTGAGGAAGAAATTAAAATTCTGATTGAGCAGGGGACTGAGGCGGGAACGTTTGAAGAAGCGGAACAAGACATGCTCAATCGGGTGTTGCGTTTAGGCGATCGACGAGTCAAAGCCTTGATGACACCACGACCAGAAATTGTTTGGCTCGACTTAGATGACTCCGCAGAAACGAACCGACAGATTATTATTAACAACTCCCATTCTCGGTATTTAGTTTGCCAAGATGAGCTGGATAATGTTCTTGGCATCGTCCATGTCAACGATTTGCTAGCCCGTTGCCTCTCCAATCAGCCGCTTGACCTAACGACCTCATTACAACGCCCGTTGTATGTACCCGAAAGCACGCCGGGATTGAAAATTTTGGAATTGTTCAAGCAATCCGGCACTCATATTGCGATCGTGGTGGATGAATATGGTGTGATTCAAGGATTAGTGACTCTCAACGATATTATGGGAGAAATTGTTGGCGATATTCCTTTGGTCAATCAGACCGACGAACCACAAGCCGTACAACGTGAGGATGGTTCGTGGTTGGTGGATGGAATGTTGTCGGTAGAAGAGTTTTTTGAATTATTTGGAATTGAAGAATTGCCAAAAGAGCAAAAAGGCACTTATCACACTGTAGGTGG
>DATNPT010000212.1:0-8365 GCA_036703075.1 Chroococcales cyanobacterium | reverse complement strand
AGAAGATGAGGATGCTGTAGTTTGACCGGAAGGTACAGAAGCGGGTTTAGGCTGAGTAGCGGCGGGGGGTTTTGGGGGAGTAGCGGGTTGCTGAGCTTGGGCATTACCGCGTTGCTGCTGATAGAAGCTCAAAACCTGCTGAGTGTAAGAATTGGTGGGAGCATTGTTGTATCGATTGGCGTCGCCCGTCATCCACCAGGAAGCCGCACGTTGCACCGCTACAGATTCGTTATTACCACTCGCCGTGTATTGTTCGCGCAGCACATCGCGCATTACGCAGACCAGAATCGAACGGGCAGTTACAGGGCTAGACTCAAATTGTGTTGTTGTCAGTTCCCGGCCAATACACTGCTTAGACCAACGGGGAATGTTTTCCGGTTTAATTTGCCATTCACTGTAGAGTCCGTCATCTACTCTACCCGTTTGCGGTGCTGCCTGTCGTAGGGCTTCCACCAACGCTCCCACTTGAGCATCCGATACTTGAGCATTTACGGGTAATGTCCAAAGTCCAGCACTCATGATGACAGTGCCGAGCAATAATCGTCTAGTTTGCTTAACTAACTTTGAACTCATTGACGTAACTCAGATGTTATTTGATTTTTTAGACAGACTTTTACCATATTCTCTCCCCAAGATTTATCTCTCCCAGGCCAGTTGCGCTGTGTTTGACAGCTCTAACTAACGAGATAGCTAGAGAGATAGTTCCAAACCTTCAAGATGCTGTCCGGACATATTTATTGGCATTCTGTTGTAATAGCTAATGGGAGCATTTCGCCCATTGGTTTGAGGAAGACCTATCATGAAAAGCAACACTCGTTAGCCAGCAACAACATTTAATGCGATCGCTTGCTTAGACCAGACTGACGCTCAAATGTTCCCCAACCCAAACTGCTGAATCAACAAATTTACGGATGCCATTAGCACAGTAGGGCGTAGTGTATTACGAGAAAGTGTGTCAAAAGTGCGTCAGTCCTAGTAGAGTTATTCGCAGTGGGTAAAGCCGTATCCACTCTCAACCCCTATCGACGATCCAAATACAGCCGTACTAGAGGAGCAACAACATGCGCGATCGGTTTCAGAAGCTTCAACTCATCAGCTTACCTTCTGGACTGCTCAGAAACTTAACGCTAATGACCACAGGCGGCGTTGTGGTGATAGCGGCAGTGTTGGGGATTGGCGCTTTGCAACAAGGCTCTCGCTTGTTTGAAAAACTCAATGCTCTGTTCAACACCTCATCCAAACCAGAGGTTGATGTCCGCTCCATTATCATTCGTCAAGTTCACGAAGCCAGCGAACTGACGACGGCTATCTTTACCATGGAATCTGTCGTTCCTACCCGTCAAGAAAGACGATTGGGCGGCTATACCCTCGGCGCAACAACTCTGCTCTACATTGCCCACGGACAGGTGAGGGCTGGAGTTGACTTAAAGGATTTACAACCTAATGACGTGCAGGTTGTCAACAATACGATCCAGCTTCAACTACCACCACCGCGTATCCTAGACAGCAAGATTGACGTAAATCGATCGCAAGTATACGACTACGACCGAGGATTCTTGGGTTTAGGCCCCGATGTCGGACCGCAATTACAAACGCTAGCTCAACAAGAAACCCTGAAAAAAATTGTAGCAACTGCATGTAGCGAGGGCATCCTGACGCAAGCGAACGACAGAGCAGAGCTAGTAGTCGAAAAACTGCTGAATACAGCAGGGTATAAAGACGTTGAGGTGAAAACTCAATCGCCTTTACCGGGAAGTTGTATGCCAGAGCCAGTTCGCCCAACTCCCTCAACTTTGCTGCCAACTACTCCTGGAGGAGCGAGCAATCCTTCAACGGTGCTGCCAACTAAGCCTGAAGCAGTAAGACAGTGAGATACGCTGCCCTTATATATAAGAAAGCTGGTTGAGGCTAGTGGGAAGACGGGCAGACAAGGGAAATGATTATGGAACTCCAAAAACTGAACGCTGATATTTCATTACGAAGTTAAGGTGTTCCTCAGCGGCAATGTCAAAGAATTTGGCACGCTAGAAGTTCAACAGGCTTTGGGTGACGCTGGCGTGGCAGAGTATTTTAGGGAAAGTCGGAGTTTCTTGGGTTGGCTGAACTCCCGATCGACTTCGTAAGCTAGTGAGTAGGGGATAATTAGGAGTTTGTGCTGTTCCATAATTAGATGTTGTCGGAACACTCATCCAATTTAAGCGATCGCATAGAGCATTTTTGGATTAATGACTCAACCTGAAGCCCTACATTCCTTGTTAGAAGACGTTGCTGCTGGTAACGTCAGCCCCAGTGCTGCACTCGATAAACTAAAGAATCTTGCCTTTGAGCCAGTCGGTGATTTTGCCAAAATCGACCACCATCGCAGCTTGAGGACGGGATTTCCTGAAGTGATTTGGGGATTAGGAAAGACGCCTGACCAAATCGTTCAGATTATGCAAGTGATGCGAACGCATAATCCTGTGGTGATGGCGACGAGGATTGAACCAGATGTCTTTACCCAACTCAAGGAAAAAGTCCCCGACGTTCAGTACTACTCAACTGCCCGCATCTGTGCCATTACGTCTGAGGAAATTAAACCCAAATATCCCGGAACTATTACTCTGATTGCGGCTGGTACATCTGACTTGTCAGTGGCAGAAGAAGCGGCTGTGACGGCTGAATTGTTTGGTTTTCAGGTACAGCGGTTGTGGGATGTTGGGGTTGCAGGTATCCACCGTTTGCTGAGTAATCGGCAGGTGATTGCTCAAGGAGATGTTTTGATAGTCGTTGCAGGTATGGAAGGGGCATTACCCAGCGTGGTGGCTGGTTTAGCTGATTGTCCGGTGATTGCTGTTCCTACAAGTATTGGTTATGGCGCGAGTTTTGGCGGCCTTGCCCCTCTTTTGACGATGCTAAACTCTTGTGCTCCTGGTATAGGGGTAGTCAATATTGATAATGGGTTTGGTGCGGCGATTTTAGCCGGTCAAATTCTTAGAACGGCTTATAAGTTGACGCGATCGCATGAAGCTAAGCTAGATTGATATATTACCCTGCACTCAGCTTAGGTTTTGTCAACGTGAGAGGCAGAACCGATGGTGCAGGAGAAACGCGATCGCTTTTCAGCAGAAGCGGCAACCAAAAGCTTTAGCGTCTTTCTCGACTAAAGATTCCCTTAAAGATATCCTGGACTCCCTCTTCCTTGTAATCCTTAAATTCACCAGCATCGAACCAGATGCCGTAGCAGACGGGGCATTTCTCGTACCAGATGTGGGACTGTTTGAGGTCAACCATTTTAGTCATTTTTGTCTGGCATTTTGGGCAATTGATATCCCCAGTTTGATCGAACTTACTGCCTGTTTGGGGGTCACCAATGTCTATACTCTCGGAACCTTGAATTTTCTTGAGCTCCTGAGCCTCCATTGAATCAAACCAGATACCTTGGCAATTGGTGCAGCGGTCTACTTCAATGCCGGAATAGACTACTGCTTCTAGGCTTCCTTGACATTTAGGGCAGTGAATCTGGTTCATTTGGCTAAACCATCTCGATTATGTGCAAATAGCCGTAGTTTAGCAGTTTTGACGAGAAGGCTAAATAGGTGAGGATGTTACCGACTGTAGGGGCGCACGGCTGTGCGCCCTTACGAGGACTGACGCAATAATGTGATATTAAAGATGATGCGATGTTTTGGCTTTTCGATGAGCAGTAATTTCCAATTTCCGTGGCAGCAGGACGTAGTGATTCGTCACAGTCAACTTCTCTTGCATAGCTTTAAGCATTGGACAGGACGTTCGCTGCTCGATGTCAGTGGTTCACCGGAGGAAATAGCGCAGCAGTTGTTTGAGGCTCCGTTCGTTTTAGTCTCTCATGGTACGGAACCCGACCCAATTTTTAATTACGGGAATCGGAAGGCGTTAGAACTATGGGAGTTAGATTGGGAGCAATTTACTCGCATGCCTTCTCGCAAAACGGCAGAACCGATGGTGCAGGAGGAACGCGATCGCCTTTTAGCGGAAGCGGCAACCAATGGCTTTAGCACTTTTTCAGGCGTCCGCATCTCTAGTACGGGGCAGCGATTCAAGATAGAAGACGGTATTCTCTGGAACGTGATAGATGAGCAGAATCAACGGTGCGGTCAAGCGGCTGTCTACTCCAAGTGTACGTTCATCTAGTAAGATGCGATCGCCTTCCATAAAACCTTGATTTAAAGTTAAAAGCCAGTAATGCGATCGCGTGGCGATGTAACAGCTTGAAGAGTTGCAGTCGTCTTTAATACTATTCAAAAACGAAACATTAACACCAAGAGTCTCCTGCCTACCCAAACGTCTTTCTGCCCTTTGATAGTGTGTGCCTCACTAGAAGCAGGTCTAAGCTGAAAACCTGTTAGTAAAAATCTTGTGAGGCAAATTATATGAATCCTGAGAAAAAAGACCCACCTATCAATCCAGAAGAAGAGCGATCGCGGCAAGACTCTGTCCTTAAAGACACCTACGATCCAGCAGATTTAGTGCGGCACCCTACGCAAAATCCAGAGGAAATTGGCAGTAATCCAGGAGTAGCCCCTGAAACGAATGGTCTTAATGAACCCGCTCCAGCAATGGAGGGTTACAAGTTCGATTGAGTCTGTAGGGGCGCACGACTGTCATTGGTGTCAACTTAAGCTTGGCTAAGCGGTTAAAACCGCAGCTATACAAACGAAACCCGCCTGCGCGGGTTTCCAAATCCTTGATATTTCGTTAGTCCGCGCAGGCGGACTTGGTTTTTATAGCCGCGACTTCCAGCCGCTAGGGCTTAAGTTGACACCAATGACGGCTGTGTACGCCTACAACCTGTACTTAATTGGTTATCTAATTTACAGCTTATTGAGAGTGAAGCGCAACTATTCCCACTGTGTAGTAGAGTAGTTTCTGATATAAATTCTCAAAAGTAGGTTGTAAATCGCTCTGTAGTAAACATCTAAGCACCTCAGCTTAGATAGCAGGGCAGACTCAGTCTATGGAAAAACCCACTCGATACCCGCTTAACACTGCAATTAAAGGTCTGTTGCCTCAGCTAAACGATCGCATTCGGCGTCCTAGCGGCTGGACTGTTGGAGTAATGGCGATCGCATTTCTCCTCTCGACGCCAGTACTATTTGTCCTAAGCAGCATCTTCACGGACTCCGGCAAGCTTTGGCAGCATCTGGCAGAAACGGTCTTGTGGCGCTACATTACCAACTCATTCGGGTTAGCAATCGGAGTAGGCTGTGGCGTGTTGGTGATTGGCGTAGGGACGGCATGGCTAGTCACGATGTGCCGCTTTCCTGGCAGTCGTCTGTTTGAATGGGCGCTATTGCTGCCACTGGCTGCACCTGCCTACGTACTGGCCTACAGCTATACTGACTTTTTGGAATTTTCGGGCCCTGTACAAGCGGCGTTACGTGGTTTGTTTGGCTGGGGTTATGGAGACTACTGGTTTCCGAACGTGCGATCGCTTGGGGGAGCGATCGCGATGCTGACACTGGTACTGTATCCCTACGTTTATCTCCTGGCGCGTGTTGCCTTTCTAGAGCAGTCGGCCTGTACCCTAGAAGCGAGCCGAATCATGGGTTGTGGTCCTTGGCGCAGTTTCGCCACCGTTGCTTTACCCTTAGCACGCCCTGCGATCGTCGCTGGTTTAGCACTTGCCTTGATGGAAACGCTCAATGACTTTGGCACGGTGCAGTATTTCGGCGTCGATACGTTTACGACAGGTATTTACCGCACTTGGTTTGGTTTTGGCGATCGAGTAGCAGCCGCTCAATTGGCAGCATTTCTCTTGCTATTCATTCTCTGGCTGATTTTGATCGAGCGTTGGTCGCGTCGTCGGGCGCGATATTACCAGAACACCGCAACGCACCGCCGATTATCGAGTTATCGACTGAGGGGAATGCGTGCGATTGGTGCAATAGTTGCTTGTTTCGTGCCACTGGGTTTGGGTTTTCTACTACCAGCAGGAATTTTGCTGGATCTGACGTTGAAAAATACCACAACCACCTTAGACGATCGCTTTTGGGGTTTTGCTCGCAACAGTTTCATCCTCGCCATCGTAACAGCGGCTATTGGAGTAGCGATCGCTGTAATTATGGCTTACGGGCTGCGCTTGCACTCGAATATGGGGATGCGTTTTGCGGCACGGGTAGCTTCAATGGGCTATGCCATCCCCGGTTCGGTGATTGCCGTGGGGATTCTGATTCCCATTGGCAGGGTCGATAATGCGATCGATGCTTGGATGCGTTCCAGCTTTGGCATATCGACGGGACTTCTGCTCAGCGGTACCATTACTGCCTTAGTGTTTGCTTATCTCGTTCGCTTCCTTGCCGTTTCCTTTAGCACCGTTGAAGCTAGCCTGGGCAAAATCAAGCCCAGTCTCGATGATGCGGCGCGATCGCTCGGATACAGTCCAACTAGTACCTTGGTCAAAGTTCACACACCCATGATGTGGGAAGGATTGCTGACAGCAGCGATATTGGTTTTCGTAGATGTGATGAAGGAACTGCCAGCAACCTTAATCGTTCGACCGTTTAATTTTGATACCTTAGCGGTTCGAGTTTACAATCTAGCTTCTGACGAACGGCTAGCTGAGGCAGCAGGTCCGGCATTAGCGATCGTTGCTGTCGGAATTATTCCTGTCATTCTCCTGAGTTGGAGGATTGCCAAGGTTCAAGATACATCAGATAAAACGCGAATTTATGAAAACTAGAACAATTATTCCATTACTGTTGCTCAGTACCCTTTTCGGTTGTGAGGGGTCAGGAAGCGAATTGGACAAAGCTAAGGCCCGGTTAACAGAAACCAAGAGTTGTCCCGGTTGTCAGCTCAATAAAGCCGACCTGAGTGGTGCCGAACTCACTAGCGCTGAACTCAGTGGCACTAAACTTAATGATGCCAACTTGGAGGCAGCTAAACTGAATAATGCTAATCTGAGCGGGGCTTTCCTCGATAATGCCAAGCTCAATAAAGCTAATCTCAATGCTGCCAACCTCAGTGGCGCAGGGTTAACAGGAGCGAAGTTGAGCGGTGCCGATCTCAGTGGTGCTAACCTGAGTGGTGCTTACTTGAAGGGAGCAGACTTGAGTGGTGCGATTTTGAACAATGCCAATCTGAACAATGCCGACTTGAATGCTGCCAAGCTAGAGGGTGCCAAGCTAGAGGGCGCTAACCTCAGCGGCGCAATCATGCCGGATGGTGCGATTAAGAAATAGCTGTTGCAGTTTGTGTTGAATAGCGGATTAGCCCGTTTGCGATCGCGTGTATAAAAGAAATGGCGCACCTTTGGAAGAGGTACGCCGTATTAGCCTGCAAAAGTAGAGACGTTTGTGCCGAACGTCTCTACTTCCAACCTGCACGATCCATTAATTGAAGTGCTTCTGCATTGTTCTTACCGAATACAGCAGCCGAGGTCTTCTCGTCGCCTTTTAATTGACCAAAGCTCTTAACAAATTCATCCAATGGGGCACCGTTAACAACGGGATATTCATAGTTGCCCTTTGCGAAAATTACCTGAGCCTCTGGGCTGACCAGATACTCTAAAAACTTCTGCGCTCCCTCCTTATTAGGAGAAGTCTTCACGACACCACCACCGCTAATGTTAACGTGAGTGCCACTATCCCGTTGATTGGGGAAGAACACGCGCACTTTCTCGGCAACGGCCTTATCCTCTGGCTTATCTGAATTGGCAAGACGGACTAGGTAGTAATGGTTGACGATCGCAATATCACCCACACCATTTGCTACAGCCTTAATTTGAGCCGTGTCATTTCCTTCTGGAGGTCGTGCGAAGTTGGCAACAACGCCACGAACCCATTCCTCAGTCTTTTGAGGGCCATGAACGGCGAGCAACCATCCCACGAGAGACTGATTATAAATGTTGTTCGACGAGCGCACTAAGATTTTGCCTTTCCACTTGGGATTGGCAAGGTCTTCGTAGGTGGACAGTTGCGACGGATTGACTTTTTCCCTGTTGTACACAATCACCCGCGCCCGTTTGGAAAGTCCAAACCACATCTTGTCAGGGTCTCTCAGATTGGCTGGAACGGCAGCATCGAGTACCGGCGAATTAACAGGCTGCAAAATTCCGGCTTCTTTCGCCCGCCACAGACGCCCCGCATCAACGGTAATTAATACATCTGCTGGGCTATTTGCCCCTTCGCTTTTGATGCGTTCAATTAATTGGTCGGCCTCTGCCTCGACCAAATTGACCTTAATACCCGTCTTTTTGGTAAAGCCCTCGTACAAGGCATTATCCGTGTCGTAGTGACGTGCTGAATAAAGGTTAACTACTTTTTCCTGAGCAATTACGGGGGATGGTTGAGTAAACTGCCCCACGACTACGACAAACAGCGCCGCGATTGCGGCGATTAAGACTTGT
>DATNPT010000629.1:0-4002 GCA_036703075.1 Chroococcales cyanobacterium | reverse complement strand
ACTGTGGATGCCATCCATATCGGGGTCACCCTGTAAACCTGGAACAGCAATCACAGTGAAGTCAGGGTGATGAGTTTTCAGTTCCTCGGCTGTTGGTCTGAGGAACATTTGATGAACAAATAAATTGTGAGAGGCTAGCTCGTTAATGACTCTGACACCAAGTCGATAATTTGGATCGGCACCGACATAACCATCAAAAATATACAGTTCTTTTCCCTGTACGTAAGCCAACATTCGCTCGTAGAGTCGGTCAAATTTTTCGACGGAAATGGGAACGTTCACTTCGTTCCAATCTATCTCGTCATGGATGGTTGGTTCGTCAACAATGAATTTATCCTTAGGCGAACGACCTGTGTATTTGCCTGTTCTGACGCAAAAAGCTCCATTACTAGCTAGAATACCTTCTTCACGGACGATAGCATGCTCTATCAATTGAGGAACTGATAGATTCCGATAAATATGACCTAAATTTTTTAGGCGCAAAGACTCTAGGCCATAAGTCTTTCCATTCATCTGAATACTCTCTTGAGAGAACTTCCAATCGACTTTTTTCAGATTTTTCAGATCTAGGGATTTCCGCTCATGAGTCTTGCTATTCATTTGAGCACTCTCCGTATAAAAAAAACAACAGATGGAATCGCACTGGAGCCATAAGCATTTGTACTTATTGTTCCATTAAAAATAGATTCGCGATTTTGCGAATTAATAGTTATTTGATTGAATTAATAGTTCTTGGGGTTTGTTAGCCAAACTTCAGCTAAGATTAATCTAGTTTATTTAAGATTTCTAAACTAGAAACTGTAAAGTAACTTTGTGTGCCTGAAAATAAACATTATAGTCCAATAAATTATGGGAATGGTGGAGATATTCGTTACAAAATTTGTTACAAATTAAACACCTAAAGACGGTTCACCCGAACAAAGGTAAGAGCTAAAAAGAGTAATAATAGGACTTACGTAGAAACGAAAGTAGGGGCGAGCTAGAACTCGTCCCTACAAATGGTGGTTGAAAGGAAATATACATAAGTTCTGAATAAAATGCTTAAAGGCTTGATTGAAGTTTAAGCATAAATCTCATCAGTTGGTAGTTTTTTGATTGACTAACCGCTGAGACTCCAAGCGCCCATATTCTAGCTTCACGATTCTGTCAGCAGCGTGGAAATAGCGATCATCGTGACTGATAACGAGTACAGTTTTACCTCGTTTCGTAAGTTCTGGCAAAATTTGCGTGTAGAAAATCCGCTTGAAGTAAGGGTCTTGGTCGGCTGCCCACTCGTCAAATAGATAAATGGGTCGGTCTTCCAAATAGGCAGTTAGGAGAGCAATGCGCTTGCGCTGTCCTTGAGAGAGGGCGGTTGTAGACAGTACGCCGTCTTTAATCTCAACTTTATGGTTTAGCTGAAGTTGTACTAAGAACTGCTGAGCGCGGGTGTCGAGATTATTATTGGTTAAGCCAACGAGACGCCCAAATAGATAGAAGTCGGAAAATACAGCCGAAAAATGTTGGCGATACCACTCTCGATTGTCATCAGTAATAGGTGTGCCATCGAGCCGAATTTCACCGCTTTGGGGAGTGTAAAGACCTGTAATCAACTTACCAAGCGTGGACTTGCCACTACCATTACCTCCAACGATGAAAACGATTTCTCCAGGATGAAAGGTTAAATCGATTGGGCCGAGGATGAAGCTTTCTGTCTCTTGCTCTCCTCGATAAGTATGAGTAACACTAACGAGTTCCAAGCTCTGCCAAGATGGATTGGCATTCAGGTCGGTTATACCGCCTCTCTCAGAGGTATCAGTTGCCAGCATCAAACCCAAAGATTCAACCTTTTCCAGCGCTATGCTGGCTTGGTTCATGGTGGGAAGTCGCCGCGTGATGTTCTCCAGGGGCCATAGCATGTAGATGATCGTGATGATATAGCTCGTTAACAAAGAGCGATCGCTAAATTCTCCCAACTTAGGTAGTGCAAACACAAATAAACCAATTGCCACAAAAAACAGCAGTTGTCCCCAACTAGCGGCAACAGCAAAAATGTTGAGTCCAATCGTTTCTTGATCTCGAACGGCGGCGGCAGTAGCGTAAAGGTCTTGCGAGAGAAAGGCGCTGGCGCGTTCGGCGTGAAGTTTGAGTTCCTTTGTGCCTTCGGTTATGGCACGCAAGTGGTGAAATAATTCATCTCGCTCTTGACGAGCTCGTTTTCGGAAGCGTTTGGCTCTTTTGGCTAATTGTTGGTAACTAGACATTCCAACAACCATTAAAACCACCAAAAGCAGAAACATGACCCAAGAGAGGACGCCCAGGTAAACCAAACAGCCAAACACGACAGCCATGTCGATAAACAGAAACGGGAAAGCGGAAAAAGCCTCGGAGAGAGATTCAATATCTTCAGTCAGCGTCGTGAGTAGCCGGTGAATACCAATCTCTTCGAGTTGACGGAGAGGACAAGCAAGAATTCGACGACTCAAGAGCATCCGCAGTTTGAAAAGTGTGCCTTGCGCTAGCTGAACGAGCAGGACTTGAGAGGCAACACTTGAGATGAGAACAACGAGCAAAAGTAGAATAAAGCCCCAAAATGAATTGGTTTTTGGGGAGCCAGTATGGTTAATGATGTTATTGATGACAGCAATTAGTTGGACTCTAGCCCCCCCACTCAACAAGCCTGTAATGAAGACTAAGAAAACCGTGAGTCGAGAAGTACGCAGGAGTAAGCCGATTAAGTTCATTAAGAAAGATGGCGTTCTGGTAAGCGAAGCTGAACAAACACTTTACCGTCTTCCGGTTAAGGCCGGATGGGGTTGAGAGCGACTAATATGCGGCTCGTGTTGATAATTTTCGCCAAGATATCAGAATATTAGACCTACTTCTTGAGAGAAAGTGAACTCAACCGATCGTTGAACCTGTTTACTCCTCTGCGGGTATCTCTAGGACTTCTGAAGCAGACTGTCTCTGCACTTCTAGGGATTGCGGATGAATCTTCTGGGTGAATACCTGCTGTCTCATAAATCTCGTCGGCTGGAGAGAAATGACGGCGGCGAGTAGAGCTGGCACTGTAATAATAATTTTTAGCAAGAATGAGGTCAAAAGTGGCTGGGTTGGATTAACCAGGTGACTCTCAGCGGTTGTATGAGACGTTGCTCCTGCTTGGGGTTGGTTGGGTAGAGACGTCTTGAACAGTAGCGACCCTGCTGCTTTTAGCAGCATCATTACTGGCATCCCAATTAATGCTACCGGGAGAATCACCAGCCAAACCAGTAAGCTAGAAATCAACCAAAACAAAGTCGAATATACAGTGTCTGAACGCTTCTGCATTGCTCTAGCTGTCTCCTACAAGGGTTGCCACTTAGCTAACTTCGTGAGGAATCGTTAGTTTGGCTGGGATTACCTTTTGTATTTAGTCTGTAATTCTGTGTTACAGTCGCCACCTTCCGCCTCGTTCTTTTAATTGTAGGTGCAGGGCTTACTTTAGCTATCAAGCGATCGCGAAAAAACTCATAAAAAAATCGGCTGGACAATCGCCCCTACGAAGAATGGTCGTCCAGCCGATTTTAGGTCATACGAAATGGGTAATGGGGCAACTCTTATACCCTCGTGTCTCCCATTAGCACAGAGCAAAACAGAGGCAGTTCATCCAATGGGATTCGGCGAGAGATAACCTCTGTTGCCTATCTTGACTATGGCGTTGAATTTGTTGGAGATGAGGACGGACTGGGTGATGGACTTAGTGTTCGAGATGGGGACGGACTGGGTGATGGAGCTGGCGATGCATTGGGGGTCAATTGTTGGATTTCATTCGCACATCTTTATAGGTCGAAATGAAGTGATGGATCTGGCGATGCATTGGGGGTCGATTGTTGGGGACGTGCTTCCTGATAGAAGCGGAGAACTCTTGCAACATAAGCGGCTTGTGGGTCGATGTTGCAACCCGTGTATTGACCAGTCAGCCACCAGCAGGCAACACTCCGCACAGCCGTCTCATTGTTGCTGGTGGCACGCAACTGCTTA
>DATNPT010000613.1:0-7591 GCA_036703075.1 Chroococcales cyanobacterium | reverse complement strand
TCTGTTATCCCAGTCCTTTTGGCAGATTCTCACGCGTTACTCACCCGTCCGCCACTGAACTCCAAAGAGTTCCGTTCGACTTGCATGTGTTAAGCAGACCGCCAGCGTTCATCCTGAGCCAGGATCAAACTCTCCATGTTGAGAATAAGTTTGTGTTTCCGAAAACTTTATCGTTACGGAATCCTAAGCTTGTTTTCGTTTTGTCTTGGGGTTCCCCCCTTGACTAAATTTCTTTTGACGAGAATTAGCTTTTATGAATGGCTTTCAAACTATTGCCTTATCTAGGTTCGGTGTGGCAAGAGGTTTCTCTTGACGCTTACCTACTGTAACGCATCGCCGTAGCCGTTGAGTAGTGCAAACCGAACCGAAAAGTTCGGATTGCACTACTTTGGGTCGAAAATTTGTTCGACAGATGAAATACCTAGTGCCAAACTTCGTTTGGCCTAGGCTTCCAGTCTCATAAGACTGCGAAGAAGTTACGTAAGATTGTCAAGAGGGCCTTTTTTCATTGAAATTGTCCGACTTGAAGTCCAGCCATTTTCCTGTAGGTTGATTCACCGGGAGTTCTTCAACGTCTGGAGTAGAGCTAATGGAGGTTGCGCTCTGGTAGGGAATATTAATGTTCTTCTTGAGATGATTAGCCACTACACCCAAGGTTGGTAAGCGATACGTGTTGAGTTGCTCGAGGACTCGCATGACTAAAGAACGCCTTGTCTTGCCAACAGCCACAACCATTAAGATCCCATCGGTATGAGCCGCTAGGAAATTGGCATCCATAAAGTCCTGAAAATGGGAGGTGTCATAAATAACTAGGTCAAAAGTGGCCTGAAATTCCTCCATGAGATACTGCATCTGAGCTGACCCAAGCAGTTTGGTGGAGTTACGTAGGGGTTGGCCAGAAGTTAGGACAAACAGATTATCTGCCAACTGAGAGCGCTGGATGAGTTCATTAGGCGTAAGTTTTTTAGCCAGAAGGTCGGTGAGTCCCTTTTGGTTGGGCCAGTTTAAGCGGGTGTGGAGCTGAGGAGTACGCAAATTGGCATCGACCAACAGCACGCGCTGACCCATGCTTGCTGCTGTTAGCGCCAGATTTAAAGCCACTGTAGACTTACCATCAGAAGGCCCAGCTGAGCAAACAGCTAAAGAACGGACAGGTGGATCGGAAAAGAGAAAACGGATGCTGGCATAGAGCGAGTCAAAGGCTTTCTGAAATTCTGGGTCATTCGGATAGCTGTCCTCCGCTCCTTCAACAGTTCCGGCAAAGGCAGGTTGTAGTTTTCTAGAGCCTTTGTAGACAGGAATCACTCCTAACAAAGGCAGGGGAATGCTTTCTTCCAGTTCTTTGTCGGTGTAGAAAATATTACGGAACTTCTCGATCAGCACAGCGGTTCCCACACCCAGCAGTAGACCTAGCACAAGTCCTCCGAGCTTAATGGGTTTAGCTTTACTGGGAGCAGGGATCAGAGTACCCGTCGCACCTTTGGGAATCTCTGGTTTGGAAACAAGTTCCCAAGGAACTTGTTTTTGCGCCACCTCGACTCGCAACGTTTCTCGCTGAGTCAAAAGTTGCTCTTGTGTCCGCTTAGCAATCTCCAACTGCCCCTGTATATCTGTATACTGGCGTGCAACGCTCGGAAATAACTGGGCTTGTCGCTCAATCGCTCTTTTTGTCTGTGCGAGCGCCTGATTGCGAACCTCTAAAAGCTGTATTTGGTTAGCCGCTTCAACCAGTTTTTGGATCAGTCCTAAACGAACTGAATTTTGGAAAGCTCCTACTTGAGGATTGTTGGTTGTACCAACTACACTCTGCCCTACAATGCGATTGGATTCCTTGCCCTGTAGGCTGAGTAAGCCTTGTCGTTTAGCCTGTAGCGATTGGATAATTGGGCTATCAGGCTGAAAACGAGCTGATTCTTCGGCAATCTTATTGTCTATCTCCTGAATCTTCGCCTGGAGAGTTCTATAGTTCGGGTCTTCACTTAACGCCGAGGCCGCGATCGCTTCATCAGGACTTAGCTCTAATTGTTGCTGTAAATTAGCATACAGAGTCTTCTGCTCTGCTAAATCTCTTTGAGTCTGTGCCTGCTGATTTGTGATTTCACGAACTTGCGTGAATAGCTGATCGCCCTGCGTTTTGGGATCAGTCAGCTTGTTTTGCTGTTGCAGTCGTTGTAGTTGTAACTGTAGATTAGCGACCCGCGCATTCAACTCTGGGAGTTGGTCATCAATAAACTTAACCCCTTCACTAATTTGAGATTTACGCTCCTCAAGGCTGTACTTTAAATATTTTTCCGCAGTGACTTCTAAAACAAACAGGACAAGCTTAGGGTCTTCTGCCTCATAGGTAACTTTGAGGAGCTTGGTGGGTTCCGGAGATTTTTCGTTAGCAAAACGGGCAACGGTTAATGATTTTGAAAAGACAAAGAACTTCAGCTGAGGATATCGAAGCCTGACTCGCTCGTATATGGAGGACAGCATCTTTGGACTCTTTAAAATCTCCAGCTGAGTTGCGTAGTCCAAGGTAGCACCGTCTTGACCCTGCATTTGTTGTGCATTAGGACCACGAGTGAGCGCATAGGGTTGAACTACTTTCCCCTCATTAGTGACAGGTTCGACTAAAAGCTGAAAATTGCCTTGGTATGTCGGCGGAATGTTTTTATTAGCCCAAACAAAGGCAGCAGCCGTCACACCACCTGCGATGCAAATCACTAATAGGGCTTTCCGTTGGACAGTCCTCAAGAGTGGACGCAGATTCAATCCTTTTTGAGGCGGAGTGCTAACCTCATCTTTGTCGAGTGGTGGCAATTCCTGTAACTGTCTGCTTCGCTTGCTAATTGATAAAACTTGAGAGACTGGTTCTGTTTCCATTTTGACCTCTATATAGTTTGTTGACTTGCACCCCCAGAAAAGCCCTCGTGTCGTAGAAGTCTCTAAAGCTTGGTTGAGGCGGATGACGCACTTTATGACTTACTCCTTTCCCGCCCTGATAACTTACGACGAGGACTCCTCACTTCATAGTTCCGCTACCTCAAGAGGACTCCATGAGCTTAATTGACGGGATGCCACAAGTTGACAAACTTAATCAATTCGTTTTTGGTCATATCGTTGTTTTTACAAGATTCGCTCTTTTACTTACTCTATCTACATGATTTATATTCCCCATTCTGACTGCTCAACTGGCATAATAGAAAATTTATTAATAAGGAAAAACTAAACATTTATCGAATCAGGGTTGGAGCCGAACTGCAACAGCAGACTGAACAGGCAGCCTTTTTCACCGAGTATTGGCTTTTTACCAAACGTCAACATTAATGTGAACGACGGGTACACCTTGAGCATTTGTCTAATGTTCCCTACCATTGGTAGCGGCTGACTTCCGTACAAAGTTGGCAGTCATCAAAGCTGGATGATCGTGACCAATCCTCGTAGACAGAAGAAAGTGTCCTGCTTAGGCATCCAGTATACTCACCAACTAGCTTCGATGCGTAAGACTCCTGTAGTAGTTAAGGCTAACAACGAAGTCTCCACCTCGAATTACGGAAACCAGAGCTGGATTATCCGAAACACCTGATATTCCGTCGCTGAGATAGCCTGAGATATCAGACAGGAAATAGCTACCAGACTGGACTCCCGGAATGTTTTCCACCTGTACTAAGGACGAGAAGTGGTAGCCAAAGCTCTCTGGATTTTAGTCAGCATGTTGCCCAGGAGTCATTTTTTTTAAAATATCCGGGTTTTTGCCAGCCGGCAGTGTGATCTGCTTTGGAGGAAATCACTTCAATAAAAAAGTATTCACCGCGCCAAGCATCATTTCCGGGCAATGTCTGAGGGTAAGAAGCCGTTTATAAAGGACTATCACCTTTGCCTAACGTGTGACAGATAGATTGGCTCACTCTTAAAGCCGTCTAGTTTTTGCATCAAGGAAAATCTTCGTGACATGGACGGCGTAAAGACGCGGCTAGATAAAAAAAGAAAATCAGTAGCTGTGCAAACTACCTGTTTACAGATAGAGCAATTCCTTGCCTAGAAAACAAACATGTTGGGAAGATCTCGTTGGTTCTTCAAGTTCCGTTCCTATCGCCAGATGGCATCGGTGCAGTCATGCCAGCGACTCCAACCACCAAACGCCTCAATTCGCCAGCATGTCGTGTGGCTATGATGGGAAAGCAGAAATGAATGCCGTCTACGAGATTCGAGACAACCAATTTTCTTCTCTTGGGATTGGGGCTGAGGAACTGGGTGCACTCAAGTACAGAAAAAACGATGGCCTTTCTTCCTAGCCGTAAACACCAGGGAAACAAAGGCCGCTTTTAGAGGAGAAAATAAGGAGTTGAGCAGGGAAAACAACGGTGAATAGTTGCCTTGTAGGGCAGTTTTTCTCCGTTCACGGCTAACTCTCGGCATTTCTCGACTTGAGTAGAGCGCTTTCCCCCAATGCAATGAGTTGGCCTTTGTAGGTAGCCATGGCGTGGGAAGAGTTACCTCTGTCATTCACCAAAAGTTTGGTTTTATAGCGGTTCTCCAAAAATCAAACCAGAAATACTACTTTCCCTAAGTTCACGATGACAATTGCCTATCTAGTTAATCAATACCCAAAAGTTAGCCATAGCTTCATCCGGCGAGAAATTGCTGGGGTCGAGGCTTGTGGGATTCCAGTTGCACGTTTTTCAATCCGCTCCTGCGGTTCTGAACTCGTTGACGAAATAGACAAACTAGAGCTAGAAAAAACTCGAATTGTCCTAGGAATTGGGAAAGTAGGCTTGCTCTTCGCCCTAATTCGCGTGGTAATAACCAGGCCGATTCGTTTTTTGATGGCTTTATGGTTAATGCTCCAAGTAGGTTGGCGTTCAGAGCGAGGAATTTTGCGTCATTTCGCCTACTTGGCTGAAGCCTGCGTTCTTCTCCTCTGGTTTCAAGAGTCGGAGATAGCACACGTTCACGTTCACTTCGGGACGAATTCAACAACGGCCGCGATGTTGTGTCGTGTGCTTGGCGGCCCTCCTTACAGCTTTACGGTTCATGGCCCTGAAGAATTTGATAAAGCTCAAGCGATCGCCTTAACTGAAAAAATCAATCGCTCTGCTTTTGTCGTAGCCGTGAGTTCGTTTGGGAAAAGCCAGCTTTATCGATGGTGTGACCACGAGCAGTGGTCAAAGATTCATGTCGTTCATTGTGGCGTAGATCAGTTGTTTTTGACGCAGCCTCATATTCCCATCCCCAACGAGCCTCGATTCGTTTGTGTGGGTCGCCTCAGTGAACAGAAAGGTCATTTGCTGTTGATAGAAGCCGCCAGTCGGTTAGCTGCTGAAGGTCAATCATTTCAATTAGTTTTCGTGGGAGATGGACCGCTGCGCTCCAAAATTGAAACCTTGATTGCACAAAAGGGTCTTCAAAACCACATTGAAATTACTGGGTGGGCCAGTAATCCTGAAGTGCAGCAACAGATTTTAGCGTCACGAGTTTTGGTACTTCCCAGCTTTGCCGAAGGGTTGCCTGTGGTCATTATGGAGGCGCTGGCTCTTGAGCGCCCTGTCATCAGCACCTATGTAGCTGGGATACCTGAATTAGTAGAACCGGGAACTTGTGGGTGGTTAGTACCGCCTGGATCTGTAGAAGCCTTAACAACTGCCATGCGAACAGCCTTGCTGTTGCCCGTCGAAAAGTTGGAACAAATGGGTCAGATAGGGTCTCATCGTGTTGCCGAGCAGCACGATGCAGCAATTGAGGCGAGCAAACTAGCGGCACTGTTTCCGTCTAACATTGAAAAGACCCAGAAGCAGGTCAGCGATGTCTCGTCAAATCTCCCTATGCCAGCATCTACAAGCGTCGGAGTAACGGATGCTTAAACATCGCCTGACTCCCCATACATTCCATCTGTCCACTCCCCCCAGTCATCATGTCATCCGTTAAAAAGCTTGCTATCCGTGGCACAATCTGGACTATTGCAGGCTATGGGGCAGGTCAGGTCTTACGATTCGGCACAAACCTGATCTTGACACGCTTGCTCTCACCAGATGTGTTCGGCCTAATGGCCTTGGTCTACACGTTCATTACGGGTCTGCACCTGTTCTCGGACATCGGCATTGGTCAAAGCCTCATCCAAAACAAGCGTGGAGAGGAGCCAGATTTTTTTAACACCGCCTGGACGATGCAGGTGATGCGTGGAGTGGGTCTGTGGGTCTGTTGCCTGTTAATCGCCTGGCCCATTGCCTCATTCTACGGCAAGCCTGAACTCCTCTTTCTAATCCCAGCCGTTGGGCTAAACACGGTTGTTGAAGGATTCTGGTCTACTGCCCGGTTCACGCTCAACCGCCAACTGGCCGTTGGGAAGTTGTCACTTTTTGAGTTTGGAGGACAGGTTGTCGGCATTACGGTGATGGTTGCCTTGGCCTGGATGTATCACAACGTCTGGGCTCTTGTCATCGGCAACCTAGTGTCAGTCACGTTCCAACTGGTGTGGAGCCATATGTTAATTCCAGGACTGCGTAACCGCTTTGTCTGGGAACCCGCGGCGGCCAAGAACATCTTTTCCTTTGGAAAATGGATTTTTGCTTCGACAGCTCTCACCTTTCTGGCAGAGCAATCAGATAAGTTGATTCTGGGAAAATTAGTTACCTCAGCAGCTTTAGGTGTTTATAATATCGCCTTCGCGCTCTCTGACATCCCTCGTCAGGTTCTTTTGGCGCTCAGCAGTAAAGTTCTTTTTCCCACATTTTCCAAGTTTGCTGACCTGCCTCGCGAAACGTTTCGAGCCAAGATTCTCAAGAATCGCGGGCCTTTCTTGATGCTCGCTGCTGTAGGCGTCACTGCGCTAGCTGGCTTTGGCGATAAATTAATTCCGATACTGTATCCCAAAGCTTACGGCAATGCAGCTTGGATGCTGCCACTTTTGGCAATCGGCTTTTGGCCTCGCATCTTAACTCAAACCATTGATCAGGCTCTTTTTGCCCTTGGCAAGTCTCTCTATCCAGCCTACGGTAGCTTTTTTAAGTTTTTATTTATGTTTATCGGATTGCCACTTGGGTTCCACCTCATGGGAGGTAGCCAAGGGCATGGTCTCCATGGAGCTCTTTTCGTGATTGCACTTAATGACTTTCCTTATTACGGGGCAATCACTTACGGTCTACAGCGTGAAAAGCTGAGTTGTATCATGCAAGACCTTCAGGCGACCGCTCTATTGTTGGTATTACTGACAGTCGTCTTAAGTGCTCGATATGCATTGGGCCTAGGGCTACCTATTGACAAAATGTTTTTGCCGTAAATGTGGGCTTCGAGATAGCTTTCCACACAGCTATCGAACGACGAAATTCTATTTGACCTGGTAGCTTAATTCACCAAAATCTCTGTTGCTGTTCATGCTTTCACCAAGCCTATGACTCCATTAGTTCCTCTAGCCATGTTTGGCTGGATTCCCCTAGTTTTCTATTTATTCAACCGATATCCGTCTCAACGAGCAGTGATTGTGAGTGTCATTGGGGGGTTTCTCTTCTTACCCCAAGTGATCAAGTACCCAATCGTACAGGGGCTCCCACCTTATGAAAAGCTTTCAGCGATTAGCTACATCGTTTTGCTAGCGATCGTTGTGTTCGAT
>DATNPT010000207.1:0-8005 GCA_036703075.1 Chroococcales cyanobacterium | reverse complement strand
ATCGTCGATTATGCTCACACGCCCGATAGTTTGGAAAATTTGCTCAAAGCTGCACGACCCTTTATTCCCGGCAAAATGATTTGTGTGTTTGGTTGTGGAGGCGATCGCGATCGCACCAAGCGTCCGAAAATGGGTAAGATTGCTGCCGAGCTAGCGGATGTTGCCGTAGTCACCTCCGATAACCCTCGCACGGAAGACCCAGAGCGAATTTTACAGGATATCTTAGAGGGTATCCCGTCATCCGTAGAGCCAATCGTTATTTGCGATCGCGCCACGGCAATTCGGACTGCCATTATGCAAGCGCAACCGGGAGATGGGGTTTTGATTGCCGGTAAAGGTCATGAAGACTACCAAATTCTGGGGACTGAGAAAATCCACTTTGACGACCGAGAGCAAGCACGAGAAGCTCTCTCTGTACGCTTGCAGGGTGCAGGTTAGTTCGGCACAAAGCGAAGGACACTGGTTTAAGGGACAAGTAGCTTAATCCACAAGTAGTCTAGGCAGTAGGCATTAGATGGCCTTCAATCCCCATCTAATGCCTGTTCACTGGTCACTACAGAAAGGTTGACAGTTGATTTGGGTTGCACGTTAAGAGGTAGAGGGTTACAAGAAAGGTAAAACCTTATTACCCTGCACCTTCTTCAATCCCTGATGAACGTCCCCTTTACTCCAGATGTATCTCTCTATCAGATAGCTCTGGATGCTTCTGCTCCGTCTCAACCGTTCTGTGTCAGCCCTGCTACGCTCAAATCTCTGATCGAGGTGCTGATAGATGTCCTAATTGAGAAGAAAATTTCAGCATTGCTATGGGTCAAGCTACCGCCAACTCTTGGTTGGCAGCCTGCACTTAAGCGGTATTGTCAGCAAGCCAGTGCTTCACAGACGATTTATCTGTGCAACTGCGTTGACGAGGAGCTGGTAGAGTTCGTTGCTGGAGTGGCTCAGGCAGATAAACTCCAACAGGAGTCTCAACTTATCCCGGTCCAGCTGATACCTAGAAACCAGCTCGACCGGGACTATTTTTTTGCGATCCGCTCTCAGCAGTGTAACGCTCTGATCGTGCTTGATGAGCTTGAGCTAAGTCCAGAAACCGCATTGAATCCGAGCCAACCCCGATCGGTGGTTGTCAGCTTTGAGCCAAGAGCCATCCAGCCAGTCTTGGACGGGATAAGAAAAGCGATCGCTCAAACCCATCCCCTTCCCAAGGAGTTACTAGAGCAGTGGACAACTGAATTTCCCTCACTGGGTGCCTTGGATGAGAAGGTGTTGCTGACTCAGCTATTGCTCCAGCAAATCCAGCGCACTGAGGAAATCAGCCACTCTTCCACTCAACGCCTTGCTCAATCCAACACTGACACTAGCGAAAGGCTACGTAAGGATGAGCTGCTCGAGCGAGTGACTCAAGAACTCCGAACGCCGTTGTCGAATATGAAGACAGCACTGAGACTGCTGGATTCGCCACAACTTAAGCCAGTGCAGCGTCAGCGTTACATGGAGCTTTTGCATACCGAATGCGATCGCCAAACCTCCTTGCTCAGTGGATTTCTCGATCTGGTTCAGCTAGAAGGCGACCCGCAACCCAGCATAATGCCCTCGGTACAAGTCGCAGACATTGTTCCCGGTGTAGTTAGCACTTATCAGCCCATTGCACAAGAGAAAGGCATCCAACTAGGGTACACGATTCCTAGCGATCTGCCTCCGGTTTCCTGCTTAGAAACCTGGCTGCGGCAAATCCTAATTAACCTACTGCACAACAGTTTAAAATTTACGCCGACTGGCGGTCAGGTGAAGGTGTTGGCAACTCTTCAAGGTGAATATGTCCAGCTAGCGTTTAGCGACACGGGAATCGGCATTGCCGATAGTGAAATCCCAAAAATATTTGACAGTTTTTATCGAGGACGTTTGAGTGCTGGCGAAGATACTGGGGCTGGTCTAGGCTTGACGATCGCGCAACGCTTATTGTTGCGCTGCGGGGGGTCAATTTCGGTAACGAGTAAATTGGGAGAAGGTTCTAATTTTAAAGTGCTGTTACCGATTACCTCTCCTAAGTAATTAAGAGCGGTCGAACCGGAGTAGCGGCACAGGGGTGTAGCAGGGATAAAGGCATGAGTGTCGATAACGCATCTACTTCCAGTTCCAGCGAACAGCGAACGGATTACGATATTTTTATTTCTTACTCTCGTCGGGATAAGGATTTTGTCCGCCACTTGTGGGAGTCACTCACTCAAAAGGCTGAGCAAAAAGTGTGGGTGGATTGGGATGATATTCCCCCTACAGCGGACTGGCGGCAGGAAATTTATCTGGGAATTGAAGCAGCCAATAATTTTGTTTTCGTAATCAGTCCGCATTCCGTGCGCTCAGTAGTCTGCGGCGAGGAGTTAGCTCATGCCATTGAACAGGGAAAACGGCTTGTCCCCATTGTGCGAGAAGACGTTGACTACGAGTCTGTGCATCCAGAATTAGCCAGACTCAATTGGATTTTTTTTCGGGAGGTTGATGGTTTCGATACGGCTTTCCAGACTTTAATTCGAGCCATTGAAACCGATCTGAGTCATGTCCGTAGCCATACCCGTTTATTTGTGCGGGCGAGAGAGTGGGAAAACAAAGACCGAGATAGTAGTTTTCTCTTGCGTGGCAGCGACTTAGAAGCAGCAGAGCAATGGTTGAGGAAGAGTTCGGAACGACAACCACCACCCATCGAGCTGCATCGGGAGTACATCAGAGCTAGCCGTGAGGCTGAAACGGAGCGAAAAGAAACTGAAATTCGGCTCCATCGATTGACGCCGCAAGAGTATCGCAATCGCCAAGCCTTACTCAGCAAGGTGAGAAACTACTGGGTTAAAGGCGTACTAGAAACTTCCCTACACGATCGCACAGCAATCGCACTCAGTTTAGAAGAACGTTCGCAGGCTGTTGCTTCGCCTTGGAAGTTAGCGATAGAGGAGTTTGACGGGTCGCCTAAACTGCTGCCGGAGGGGACAAAAATCATCTCAATTTTTGATGAAATGGGTGAGGGACGAACGCTACTCATTTTAGGGAACCCAGGTGCTGGTAAGACCACAACGTTACTGGAGCTAACTCGCGATTTGATCGAGCGTGCCGAGGACGATGTTGGTTTGCCAATTCCCGTCGTGTTTAACCTCTCCTCTTGGGCAAGTCAGAGGCAAGCGATCGCGGATTGGCTGGTAAAGGAACTGAGTAACAAGTATCAGGTGCCTCAGCCGGTGGGACAAACTTGGGTGAATCAGCAACAGCTGCTTCTATTGCTCGATGGCTTGGATGAAGTCCAAGCTAAGTACCGAGAGGAATGTATTGCGGCGTTGAATGCTTTTCATCAGGAATATGGTCTTGAACTCGTTGTCAGCACTCGTATCCGAGAATACACTGCCCTCTCGACCCAACTAAACTTTCAAAATGCGGTTTATTTGCGATCGCTGACCCCACAGCAAGTATTGCACTATCTGGATAGCTCAGGCTCTGAATTGGTCGAATTAAGTACTGTAATCCACAAAGATGATGTCTTGCTCCAGTTATCACAGTCGCCCTTGATGCTTAACATCATGATGATGGCTTATGAAGGCGCACCTCCTACCAACGTGCCTGAAATAGCCTTGTTAGAGGAACGTCGCAGACAGCTATTCGAGGCTTATATCGAGCGGATGTTTAAGCGTCGGGGAATTCAACAGCAGTATTCAAAAGCGCAAACCTTACACTGGTTGAGTTGGCTAGCGCAACGAATGTCTCAATTTTCTCAGACTGTGTTTTTGATTGAGGGAATGCAACCACCTTGGCTGCAAACCACAGCTCAGCATCGAGCTTATCACACGGGTATGAAACTTTTTTTAATGGGAATTTGGGGTAGCTTACACGTTGGGTTGCTCGCAGGTTTAAGAGACGATTCACATAGCTTTAACGTCCTGAATGGTTTGCAGGGATTACTGGCAGGGTTACTGGGAGCGGTAATTTATAGTCTCATTGGAGGACCTCTGGGAGGACTGGTAAATGAGTCTACCAATCATCTAGTTGGTCGGTCGATCAATGCACTGCTTTTGAGCCTGATTTATGGGCCAATTTTTTCCTGGGTTTATGGATGGAAAGGTGGCGTTGCTTATGGACTGATTTATGGCGCGATCGGAGCGATTACTTATGGACCGCTCCATGAGAATCAAAACATAGAATCGATTGCTACCCTCAAATGGTCTTGGCGAAAAGCTAGAAATTATTCGGTTGTTGGGCTAGCGATCGGGCTAGCTATCTACGTAGGAGCGCATCAGGAACTTATTTCGAGTCTAATTTTTGGGCTAATGTTCTCGCTCATTTTTGGATTTGAAAAGGTCAATGAGGTGGGTAGCAAAACTATACCTAACCAGGGAATCTGGCAGTCACTTACTAATGCTGGACGGTTGTTTGTGACGATCGGGTTACCAACAGCATTAGTTTTGGGCGTCATTGAAAGCCCAATTTATGGGGCGGCCAATGGATTGCTGTTTGGACTTGCTGGCGGATTGTTGGGTGGGCGAGGTGTAGGCATCGCCTGCGTTAAACACTTCACCTTACGCTGCATCCTTTGGTGGAGTGGGTCTATTCCTTGGAATTATGCTCGCTTCCTCAACTACGCTGTCGATCGCGTCTTCTTACAAAAGGTAGGTGGTGGCTATGTTTTCATCCATCGTCTCATGCTAGAACATTTCGCTCAATTGGAACTAGAACGCGATCGCTAAACCAGGGGGTTCCAAGGCAAGAAAGTTTGTACAGTAAGCTTTTTAACTTTTTTCAAGTGGATAGTTATTTCTGCCATCCTGGTCTAGACAGTTTCAAAATCTCTTGAAATTCTATGTATTGCTATATGAAAGTTGAGAGATGATTGAACGTCTCTCAGTCTATCTTTGCTGCAAGAGATGAAGTATCAAATGATTTTTCGCCTAATTCACAGGATAAAACAGCACTTTTTTTACTGTGATGCCGATTCAGTAATCAATCAATCCGCTTCAACAAAAATCCCATATAAGTGTTGTTTAAATTTGCTTAGCTTGCTCTAAATGCAAACAAAGTAATCTTTCGTAGGGATGATTTTTATGAGTTTTTTTCACGATTAAATAGTCAGCCATGAGTTTGAGAGACTGTGATGAAAATTCAACATCTAGCCCTCATTAGTTCAGTTCTAGGTCTGGTTCTAACTAACGGTGCGGCTTTTGCCCAATCGAACAGCGAAACGCAACCGAAACCGCGTCCGATGTCTTCTGAAGAGCTACAGAGTTTTTGCAAGAGGTATCCTTACAATTCTCAGTGCAAAGGCACCACTAACACACCAACTACGGGTTCTCCAGAGGGAACAACGAGTCCAAACACAACTTCACCGAGTAGTCCGGCTCCTTCAGACTCAACCTCCCCTGGTAACTTAGATAAACCAAGCTCCAGCTCGCCCGATAGTATAACTGCGCCAGGTTCTACTGCTCCTAGCAGTCCAGAGCAACCCGGTTCCAGCCCGTCCGATAGCTTAACTGTTCCAGACTCCACTGCTCCTCGCGCAGTGCCGGACTTGAATTCACCAAGCAAACCGGACGCGAATGGTACAGATTCTCAGATGAGTCCTGACATCAATCAACCAGGGAGCAGCAAGCAGAAATGAATTAAGCCTGGGGTGTAACTAACTACAGGTACGACAAACGACAGCGCCTCCTTACTCACTGGTAGTAGAGGAGGCGCTTATTGATTGTTTCTTGATGGCTCTACAGCGGAAGACAACCAAAAACCCCGTTGGTCATGCCTGAGCGTGTCAAAGGCTTAGTGGCGGTTACGCCCTTTAGAGCCACATTGTCTAGTCCAACAGCGCTCTAAGAGTTGAATTCTGTAGCGATAGGCGAAACGCTTGGGATTGAGTTCTAGTTTTGTGTCCGAGCTAAAGAGAGGCTGGTTGAGGAATTGCCAAAGAGGAAACTGAATTTTGGAGTCTTTTGGAGTCATAGTGAGTGAGGAAGCAGAAATTTTAGAAAACCGTTATGGATCACATTCATCCATCCCCACCCTCGATCAGGAGTCATCTATCAAAAGGTGGATATTTAAAGAATGCCATAACGTTTAGGCCATTTTCCTGGTGAGGATTACGGATATCGTAAAACTTTTCCCTACCAGTTCAGTAATTTCACGGTTGTGGAAGCAAGCTACACCATCATCAGGCAAGATTGTCCATAAACTCCCAGAGTGTATGAACAAACTCTAACGTGGGGTGGAAGTTACTACCTATTACTTATGCGAATCTAAGCCTAACACCGGTAGCGCTTATGGGTAAAGTCTTATATGGAGTCAAAGCTTGAGCAACGTCACGGCAGTAGATTGTTAAGTGCTGCTGGCATTCTGATTGGTGCTGGCTTGCTGGGAGGATTCGTTGACGGCATCTTGTTTCACGAAATTCTCCAGTGGCATCATATGGTCACCAGTATCCGACCAGCATCCAATCTCTCCAATCTCGAAGCCAATACGTTAGGGGATGGTCTTTTTCATTTGGGAAGCTGGACAGTAACAGCGATTGGCATTGCGTTGCTCTGGCGTGCTGGCGGACGTAGCGAGGTGCATTGGTCACCCAAAATCTTTGGTGGGTCTTTACTCCTTGGTGCTGGGTTGTTCGATCTGATTGAAGGTCTTATTGACCATCACATCCTAGGGATTCATCACGTTAAACCTGGAGTTCATGAGTTCGCTTGGGATATGGGGTTTCTCGTTCTGGGTGCAGTTCTTGCCGTAGCTGGTTGGCTCTTATTGCGAAACAGTGACAATGACTCATTCTTTCAAAAGAAATAGGAATTAGAACGTCCTAAGACAAATCCTGAAACGCGATCGCTTTTTTTAATGCGTTTCTAGCTGTCGCGATCGAGGTTAGGACAGATTTAACAGGTGAAATGACTATGTATCAGTAATAATCCTTCTGCCCTTTGCCTTTCGCTATGTGATTGGAAGTACTTACTGGCAAGCCTCATGCAATCAACAATTCTTGGCGTCATATCACAATAACGCCAATGGCACTGCCCCAAGAAGCGATCGCCCCTTAGAACTGGTCAGAAATCACTTGGACTATATACAGTGAGCAGTCTACTTCTTGCCTAAGGCAAGGATAGATTACTCCTCATCTGTAGTATTAACCTGGTCTACCCGTTCCAACTGCCAGAGAATTTGATTCCCTTCACGCCGTACTCGTGACACAATCCAATTCCGCCAAGGCCAATGATCGCCGCGACTTGTCACGGCACTAGCGTTAACATCCATTAAGTCAGCCAATTCAGAACTGCTAATTAGATAGCCTTGGCGAGCGATTTCGTCGGCAATGTGAAGTGTTTCCACCAGGTTGCGGAGTTGGGCAACTCTTACCTCACGGGGCAAGTCTTCGGTCGTACCAGCAGGAGAAGAAACAGATGAATCGATCATGGCTACGTCAGAGGCGGGAAGGCTCATTGGTTTAGTTTCGTAAGCTAACTCAGAAGCCGCGATTGAATCTGATATGCCTGCTACAGGCAGATCGGTAGTTGACTCAATCACTGGTGAACTATTGAGTGTAAGTGCCTGTTGGAGAACTGGGGGTTTGCCGATCGCAAAACCGCGAGCGATCGCATCCGAACGCTCATTGCCCTCGTTGCCGCTGTGTCCACGGACATACTGCCACTCTACGAGAGGAGTATTTAGTCCATCAAGAGTCTCCCATAAATCTTGATTTAAAACAGCTTTTCCCTGTGCTGTTTTCCAACCTTTCTTTTTCCAACCCTTAATCCATTTGGTAATGCCGTTTTTGACGTATTCGCTATCGGTGTAGAGGATAACGGGTTCGGTTTGTTCCGAGGCGTCCAGAACCTTCAATGCCTCAATCGCTGCCAAGAGTTCCATCCGGTTGTTAGTCGTTTGAGCGGCAGCACCACCTAGTTCATGAACCGAGCCATCGGTCAAATACATTACAGTTCCCCAGCCACCAGGACCGGGATTGCCAGTGCAAGCTCCATCCGTGTAGAAACATTTGATT
>DATNPT010000609.1:0-9538 GCA_036703075.1 Chroococcales cyanobacterium | reverse complement strand
AGTCGAAGGATCGAGGGGTTTTTGATTAACCGTGACTTGGATTTGGGACTGGGCGTTGTACTGAACCACCAAGTTAGTCGAGTTTTTGCTCACTACTCCGGTTTGAGGAGTCAGGATACGTACTTCTCCCGGAGCTAGGGTGAGAGGGGTTTGAGTCGGTGAAGCGTTGTCCTGAGCTACCTTTTCAGGTGTCGCCGTTGGCAATACTTCGGCATTGCCTGCTGTTGAGGGTGAAGGCGTTGAGGTGGAATTGTGTTCTATCTCCCCTGGATTGTCTTGGCCAGCGTTCTCCACACTCTCCGGCTTGTCCGTTTCCTGCGTGTCACCGGCTTGAGATTGAGCAACAGAGGTGTCAGTGGCGAGGAATGGCACTTCCTCAGAGTATGTGTCAGGCAGTTCTTTCCTGAGTTCTAAGTTGGAATTGGCAGTTCCGAAGGAGGGCGTAGAGATTGGAGCTTGGGAAGAAGCGGTGAGGAGAGGAGATAGGTTTGAGGCAAGGAGTTCTTCCCCAAACTCTCCCTGTAGCGAACGTGCCGCTTCACCGTGTTCTCCTGCGTCATTCCCCACTCCTAGATTGGGTTGTTCCGGTGGTTGATCTGGCAGTTCATCCGCGATCGCGTTAGGGGTTGTTCCAGTCATTCCTAACACCGTTACCAACACGCTAAATGCGATCGCCCTCATCCATCCTTGAGACATTAATAAGTGAAAAGCAATACTTCTCGAACCGGACAGCCGCCAATTTTTATCTTGGGTCTTCTCTCCTGCTTGTCGCCGCAGTTGGAGAGAACTATAATGGCTACCTGCAATGCCTTTCACCGTTTCCCGAGCGTTTTTCATGGCTTCTGCTCCCCGTATGCAGGTGTCACGGCAAAATTCATTCGAGCCAGTCCTCCTGGCTCAAGTCGCACCAAGCGAGACTGGCTATTCTTCTCAATAAAGTAGCGATTCGGAGCGAGTGAGTATCCCGGCAGACTGGTCAAATCTAGGGTGCCGCTACGATTACCAGCAATGACATTGGCTAAAGAGAATAGTCCATTCGGATCGGTGGTGATGCGATTACCGTCATCCATGTAGATAACGGCGTTCGGTACTCCAGGTTCTCCAGATTGCTGTTCGCCGTCGAAGTTTTTATCGACAAACACTCGCCCAACGATAGTGCCGCAGTCGGATAAAATTCCTGGTTGAATTCTGAGCTGGAAGCTAGCCAGATTACTGCGAGGCTCTTGAGCGACATTTCTCCCGTCGCCCCGAACCGCATCTGGTGTTAGAACAGCCGCATAGACGAGATTGAGCGTTTGTCCCGGATCTAAACGAGGATAGGTGAACGTCACCGTCCGATTTGATGTCACTGGAGGCGGCAACGTTACAGGGGTTGTCGCTGCGCCAGAGGTGATAGAACTTTGCAACGACTCTGGCAACAATTGCACGCCCAGTGGCTGCGTGTCTGTCAGCGTGATATTGCTGGCACTTACTTGACCTGTGTTTTTCAAGGCAAGACGGTAAATTACCGTATCGCCCGGTTCTGCTGAGGCGCGATCGGCTGTTTTAAGTAACTGGAGAACGGCTTGGCCGGCGAATAGAGAGGTGGGATTGGACGGAGTTTGTGGAACATTATTGCCCGACGCAGAAGCCGTGTTTTTGATTTCATTCTGGGCAGCAACTGGTAACTCCCCAGGAGTTAAGAAAGCGGTCAGTAGAACAGTTAAAAGCAGATTAAAGCTGCCAAACTGCTGAGGTTCAAATTTCATCAGAAGGTATCACCCTGGTGCCGATGTGGTTTCTAGGTGCTTAGAGAAGGAGTTGGTGTTTAGAGAAAGCGATCGAATTATTTTTGCAGATTCCCTGATGCGCCCGATGAGACATTCACTCTTCGTTGAATGTTTCCTGTAAATTCCCGAATGGGCACTTGGAATGAGATATTAACAGACTTTGTCAGTCAATGATAAGACCTTTAACTCTTTCCGTAAAAAAAATCAAAATTGTCGTTAAGTTCGTCATTCTGCTATTGACTTAAATGACAGTTAAGGTATACCATATCTTGTTTTGTCGTTTAAAAGTACCGACTTTGAAAAACGATGAGTAAATACACAAAACCATCGGATGAAAAGGGCGTATCTATACTTCGACATGTCCTACAAATCGGATTTTATGACACCTTGAAATAGTGACCCATCCTTCTAAGGATTAAGTCATCTTTCTAAAGATATATTACGTTGAGTAATGAGCTTATTGATTAGTTAATAACAGTATTAATTCAAAAAATGATAATAATTAACTAAGCTAGCGGCTAATTACTTGCATCTATGGATTGCAGGATTGCATTCTGTTTGCAGATTTTCTGAGTCAAAAGTTAAAAATTATTTCCATTCTGAGCTGAATATTACTTCTGGAAATCGTTTCTGCTGGAGTAGTAAGTGTTTATGTCGGCATAGTTTGCTGCTACTAGAGTGCGATTTACACCAACTTCTACTTTTATCTCCCTGCCGCCGATTTCTGGGATAGGGAAATTACTGATTTTTTTTTCAGCAAGATGGCTGATGGACTTGTTGCATTAGATAACCTTCGCTTCAACCAGGAGCACATTCAATTTTGCCAATTCGATAGCGCAGGGACGCGAAGCTTTGCGCTCCTAATGTGATGGAATCGGGATGCCGCTTCAATTCACTGCAATTAGCTCCGCCAAATGGCGGATAGAATTTTTGCCTTACCCCGCTTTCGCTCTGATCCACTACGCCTGAAGACAGCTACAATGACCGTAACTTCCAACACGTCTTGGTATTGTGCTGGCAAATAGCACTCTTGCCTTATGCTCAAGACACTTTTTCTCGCACTGATTGTCAGTGTCCTGACTGCTCTACCCGCCGCTGCTGAAAACTGGGTCTTAGTGGCTCGTGCTGATGGTGGAACCGACTACTACATTGATACGGAATCAGTGGAAGAGGGTAGTAATAGCACGTATCTGTTTTGGCGGATGTCTGTCTCATCCAAGCCTGATGAAAATGGGATAGTTGCAACAAAGACTTATGTTTCAATGAGTTGTCCGCTGCAAGGGTGGCGACGGAAAGCGTATGCTAGCTTTAATGGTCAAGGAGAGTTAGTCAGCAGAGAAGACCTTGGCGATACAGAACCGCTACAATTTTTCACCTCTGGCAGTGTAGGAGAAGCGTTGTGGAAATTTGTCTGCAAGTCAGGTCGGTCATCCAGGCAGTAGCGATCGCATTTCAACAGTTACCCACTGGTCACGAGTTCGCGCTTACACTGTTGATAAAATTCTCCTGAGATAGTTTATCTGCCTAAAATTCATTAGTTTAAAAATTTATGTGAGAAATTAAATACTATGTAAAAAATCTGTAAAAAAATTGCTTGGTAGATAAACAGTTGCTATTCTCAGAACAGAAGTCAAAATATAATGATTGTACATTGATTTTTTATGAGTCCGCGCAAGCGGGCTTGGTCTTTATAGCTGCATAAAACCTTTGGTATAGCTTCACTTAGAGCGTAACGGGACTTGATAGGCATAGCTGGACGCAGTGCCGCGAGTACGCGTCCATTCCATTTGCCAGGGCTTAAATTGACGACAGTGCTGATTCGGAAGTTTCAACGGGTCAGCAACGTCGAGCCGCTCTTTAAAAAAGAGTAGGATAAATTCGATAAATTGTTAAGGTAACTATTCTAAAAAAATCGGACTAGCACAGAGTGCGATCGCCGTGAATAGCGAAGTGGAAAGGGGCACTACCTTCACTTTCTCTTCTACTCAGGAACCATGGACAATCCAACAAAAAAAACGATTCTGGTGATTGAAGACAGCCAGGTGATTTTAATTAGTCTTATCATGTGCTTAAAAAATCATGGCTTCCAAACTCTTAGTGCAGAAGATGGTTTAACGGGCGTACTACTAGCAAAGAATCATTTACCTGACCTGATTATTTGTGACATCATGCTGCCGGAGCTTGATGGATATGGTGTATTGACTCAAGTGCGTCAAGAGCCAGCAACAGCAAGCATTCCTTTCATTTTTCTGACTGGAAAAACGGATAGGTCAGATACTCGCCAAGGAATGAATCTTGGAGCAGATGATTATTTGACCAAACCCTATACAAGAGATGAATTAATCGAGGCTGTTTCTGCTCGGTTAGAAAAACAGGCGAGGATTACCCAGCCTTATCTTAATGACATGCAAAAAGCGCTAGAAGATTTAGGCAAGGTCGCCTATTGCGATTCTTTGACTAACTTACCAAACCGAATGCCATTGCGTCGCTGGATCGACGATGCTCTGTTAGAGGCGCACAACCAAAAGACTCTGGTAGCAGTTCTCTGTTTAAATCTGGATAACTTCAGCACTATTAACTCCACTCTAGGCTATGCCACCGGAGATTTATTGCTTCAAGCTGTGGCAGAACGTCTAATTGATTGTGCAAGTCATCAAAGCACCATTACCCGACTCAATGGGGACGAATTTGGGATTTTGCTAGTCGGGATGTTCCAGCAAACAGAAGTGGCTAAATGGAGTCGAAAAATCTTGGATGCGATCGCTCAACCCTACTTCCTCAACGAACAGAAACTCTGCATTCAAGCCAGTATTGGTATTGCCATCTACCCCAAGCACGGTAAAGATTCAGACGAGCTATTGAAAAATGCAGAAATAGCAAGGCGCTTGTGTCGAAAGCAAGGTGGCGGTAGCTATCAGTTCTATCGTTCTATATAGCGGTTTGCATTTGGATGAGGTACAGGGTTGATGGTTTTGAGGCAGAGGGTAGAAGTTAGCTGTACTCCACTCAATCGAGAATCGCTATATAACTGCTTCTTTGCTTACCAGGGACTACCAACCATGGTGAAGCCACTCCAATAGTAGGGATGAGATAAATTGCGATTACCGAGTTGACTTAATTTTGGTGTCAAAGGAAATTTTCTTGAACTCGTAATCAGTTGTTTATCTTGTAGACGCACTTTTCCAGTAAGCATGGCTAACTGGGTTTGTCGCAGTGCCTCGGCTTTAATGGGGGCAGCATTGAGTTGCTGGTAAAACTCGCTCATTAAACCTAAAGTGCCTTCATCATTAACATTCCAAAGACTGGCTAAGGCAGATTTGACTCCAGCTTGCACGGCTAAGCCAGCAAACCCCAACTCAACTTGCTCATCACCCACCGCAGTCCGACATGCCGACAACACTAGTAAATTCACTGACGGTTTCACCCATCCCAACGAGGAAAGTCCAATCGGAGGTAGCTTCCTATCCGCTAACTGAATAAACGAGTTTTCAGGTTTTCCGGGCAAAAATTCCGCATGCGTTGCTAGATGGATAATCTTGAAGGGAGTTTTCTCCCGTTCTAACTTCAGATTTGCTAGGGTAAAGTCTGCGTTTAACAGGGACTTACCCGGCCAGACTTGGGTAATTGCAGATAACTCTAACGGTACGGCGGGTAAGTCGGGTAAGCGAAAGTTGCGGTTAAACTTACTTGCTCCCATCGCCAGAACTTGAGATTCGCGGATATCAGTATAGCTACTGTCTGTCAGGGAAAGGCTGGGCATCAAACCTAAGCTGTAGCGCTCTATGATAAACCCCTTGTCATCATGTAGGGCGGCAAACGGAATCGTTCGCAATCCGGTGTCAGCGATGTAGATCAAGTTATTGATGCCAAGCTGTTGTAAGTCTTTTTCTAAAGGCGCAACTAACCACCGATACATCTGTCGAGCGAGAGGCTGATAGCTGTGCTCGTCTCGTACATTAGTCACCGCTAGACGAAATTGCGTTGCGACTGAGATGACTCGCGATCGCGTAACGTTGATAGACTTGCGAATGGGTTTGCCTTCTGCGGTAAGCAAAACCAATTCTAAGCGATCGCTCGGTTGAGGCGTGAGGGAACGCAAGAGTGCCAGTTGGTTAGAGTCTTGCTCGGAACCTCGGGCAGAAGTTGGCACGGGAGTAATACTGCTGGGGACGAATACGGCATAGATAAACGCCGATCTAATGCCACTGGCCTGCTCAGCACGACGGAGAATGTTTTGAGATTCTGCCAAACTGGTACCCGAACTCCTGCCCAATCCAAAATATTCCGAGTAATCGCTGCTAAAGGAGTCGTCAATAGCTTCTACGCTATCTGTACTGTTGCTGCGAGACGGGGATGCAGGCGGTGCAATCGGCGCAGGTTTGGTCTGAGGATCGGTCAGATCGATCGGATTGATGCCAAAAGGTAGCTGGGCTGGAGGATTATTGGGCTGATTGGGCTGATTGGGCTGATTGGGAGTATTCGGATTATTGGGATTATTGGGGTTATTTGGATTGTTGGGATTGTTGGGGTTATTCGGATTATTGGGAGGGTTGACGCTGGTAATCTGAACGTTGCCCTGCTGATAGGTATAGGGAAACGATTGCGGGGGGAAGAGCGTGACACTCCCGCTAGTAATGGCACCCGCCGTACCGTTGGTTTTGGCATTCCCAATCTCAAACGGAATGACGCCGTTGCCTCCATGCTGAATTGCGATCGCGCCTCCACCCTGATTACCCGTGGTGGAAATGCTCGTTAAGCCAAACGTATTGGTAGCCCGGAACAATCCTTGCGTGGCAATATTAACGGTACCACCCGTTGTGCTGCCCGATGCATTAATCCAGTTGACGGCGATGTCGCTGCCAGAATTTAAGCTGAGGTTGCCTCCCTTGCCTGACTTACCGCTTAAGTCGAGCTGTCCGATTGTAATTCCCGTCTTAGCATCACCTTGAATGTCTCCACCATTGATTGCTCCAGAGGAGTTAAGGTTTCCAGTAGCTAGGCTACCTTGTCCGGAAAGAGCGATTTTTCCTCCATCCGTTGCACCTGACGAGTTGAGGTTGCCACTAGTAATGTTTCCTGTCTGACTAGTGAGATTGAGCGTTCCACCAACTCCCGTGCTGGATTGAGTGGTAATTGTGCCTGCCGCGATATCCTGGTTAGCGAATAACGCGATCGCTCCGCCATTAGTAGTTGTAGAGCTAGAGTCAAGTGTTCCTGTACGGGTATCGATCTTGCCGTTAGTACTGGTTAGGGTAATGCTGCGACCTGGATTGATAATATTGCCAGTGGTAATTCCTTGGTTAGCTAATAAGGTAATAGTGGCGTTATCGGCTCCTGTTAAGGTATAACCTTTGGTGTCGATTGAGCCAGAGCCAATAGGCGATCGCAACGTAACAGGGTCATTGAACGGAACGTCGCTTTTGAGAATAATTTCGCCACTACCATCAGCTCGACCAATAGTGATGGAGTTAAAGCCATTGGCTACGGTATTCAGTTCGTTAGTACTGAGATCTAACGTGTTCGCGCCGCTATCACCCGTTCCACCCAGGGAGATATTTTGTGTAGGTGTAAACGGTTGAATCAGCAAGTTACGGTTGCTGACTATAGTATTGTTGCCTCCTGCCAAGTCAATGGCATTGCCCGTTAACGTGATATTGCCAAAACTATTAGCTGGAGCGCTTGACAAAAGGAATGTGTTCATCTGTAGGGCTGTAATCCCATTAGCAGCCGTCAGAGTAATATCTCCACCCTCACCCGTGCCAGCAGCAGCGAAAGAACGAGCATCAATATTACCCGTGGTCAGAAAACCATTGTTGGTTGTGAGATTAATGGCACCGCCATTGCTGGCATTACCAGATAGAGCGCCAGAATAGGAGTATAGGGTGCCGACCTGAATGTTGCCGTTAGTGGTAGTCAAGGTAATGGGACTGCCGTTGCCCGCATTACCAGGGTTAGACCCGGAATAGGAGAAGAGATCGCTGGTGGTGATACCATTGGTAGCCGTAAGTGCGATCGCACCGCCATTCCCAGACGTGGCAGATGCAGGACCGGAAAACGAGTCAGAATAAGACTTCAGGAAACCCGTGTTGATGGTGCCATTGTTCGCCGTGAGGTTAATCGCTCCACCGTTGCCGGAACTGCCCGAAGTCGCCAGCGAGTAAGAACTGAAGTTGTTGTTGCCTGCGTTAATTGTCCCAGCCGTCACGTCAATTGCTCCTCCCGTACCAGCCAAACCCCTGGCGTTGGCTTGAGAGAAGGATTGAACCGCGCCCGTAATGCTGATGATGCCGTTGGTTGGGTTGGCTTGTAAGGTAATTTTTCCCCCGTTATTTGCATTGCCCGGCCCTATAGCTGCACCATTGAAAGCCGTCACTTGGCTATACGTATTGAGAGAGCCTGTGGTGATATTACCTCCGGCGGTGACTTTGATATCCCCACCCACACCCGAATTCCCATTGCTATCCGCGACAGAGGATGCATTTAATGAACCTGTAGTAATGTTGCCGTTGGGGGCATCAAGCGTAATGGCACCGCCATTCCCAATCGGAAAAGGAGTAGTCGCCTGGGTTCCAGAACTGAGATTTCCAGTCGTCAGGTTACCGTTGGTAGCCGTAAGTTTAATCGCACCCCCATTGCCCAAGCCAGCTGAGACTCGCTCGGTGACAATATTTCCTACAGTGACATTGACTCCTGAAATTGTCACATTTCTCCCTACAGCCTTGATGGTTTGAGTGGGAGACATGGAAAACGAGCCAGTTCCAATGCCGTTGGAGTTTGCAATCAACTCAATTGAGCCAGCCACAGAATTGGCAAAAGGGGCAGCATCAAAGGTTAACTGGTTGCCAGTCAACGTACCAATTGTAATATTGTTGGTCGCCTCTAAACGGACATTAGCACTAGATGGAAGATTTTGCAGGGTCGTTTGGGAGATGGTGATTGCACCAGGGTCAGGAAAAAAATCAGCTTGTAAAATTTTCCCTGTAGCTAAAAGCTGAGCATCGACCCCAGGTGAAGAGGGCGCATTCGAGATGGTGATATCGGTCGGGTCTAGAAGTAATGAACCTAACTGACCGTTTGGCGCACTCAAGTCAGCTTGCCCATCAAAAATTAAGCTTTGTTTCCCCGATACCTCGGCAAATCCCCCGTTACCCGAATATTGACCTCCACGAGCGCTAATGTTGCCAGAAAAGCCTGTTACTTGGTCGGCCCAAACAATAACGCGACCCCCATTGCCACTGTTTAACGCATCAGCATGAATAGTCGTGTCGCTACTGACAAGAGTGCGAGATGCATTGGGTACCGTTCCGTGGCCTTGGTAATCTCCACCAATTAGGACTCTGCCACCGCCGTTACTTCCAGAGGCATCGATCGCGGCACCCGTTACACCAATGCGATCGCCTAAAATATTCACGTCACCACCAGTCTGCCCTACTGCCGGATTAGCAACATTCAGGCGACCTGTAACAATTGCCGTCCCTGCCTGAGTTGGTAGGGCCATGCCGGAACTGGTTAGTTGCACCGTGCCATCGGGAGAACTGCTCAACCCAGTTGCCACGCCACCAACGGTGAGTAGAGTTGGTAAATCGAGCGCAGTAATTGATTGTTGCGGCACGCCAGTTGTCCCAGACGGCTCAATTTCCAAGCTCAACACATGTCCGGGTTGACCAATCCGGACTAGACTACCACCTTCTACCGCAGCAATCGTAATCGCTCCACCTGAGGTGCTGAGTTCGCCAGTATTGATAACATTGCCACCCAGTAAGGTTAAA
>DATNPT010000206.1:0-11345 GCA_036703075.1 Chroococcales cyanobacterium | reverse complement strand
CTCAAACTGTTCTAATAAGTTAATGTGACAATCAGCGAGACCAGCGGCGTAGATGTTATTGACGACATGGCTTTCTTCATTGCGATACCGCCCGCCTTGGGTATCTTGCAAATAGGTATCGGCCCAAACTTTTTTGATATCGGGTCCCACTAACTTGACCCAGTCTGCCCCTACCGATTCGGCGACAAACTCACCACTCCAGTCAGGATTGAAGCGATAGACGGCGACGCGATCGCACTGGAGGTGCTGCCGAATTTCTCGGGTGGCGCTGCTAAAAACACTCTCGACATCCATCGAGTAGAGAATATTTTTGAGGATTTTGGCGGCTACCTTACCCACAACTTTGGTCTGTTCAAACTGTTTTTGCTGTTGAGTACGCAGTTCCGCAGGCTGTAGGTTTAGCCTGAGTTCGGTGACGACTTGGTAAAGCAAATTCACTTCTGCTTCCTGCCATCGCCGAGCTGTACCAAAGCATTGCTGCACGACCAGCAAGCCCCACACTATCCCATCTACCATAATCGGCAGACTCAGGCTGGCTTTTACCTGAAACCGTTGCATGACTTGGAGTTGGTAAGGACTCCGAGGCTTATTGTAGAGCTGCTCTACGATTACGACTTGCTGATGCTGGTACTCCCTCTGTTCTTGAGCACCAAATGCGATCGCAGGTAACAATTCCCCAAGGCTGGGAGTATATCCCGGCACGATCGACTCAGCCACTACTGTCCCACGGCTCTCACTCTGAAACTTATAAATTAAGGCTCGGTCTACCTGAAAATGTTCGCGAACCTCACTGACTGTAATTTTGAGCAGAGTGTTCAGATCGAGATCGAGCGCTCGGCGCATCTGACCCGACAAGCTCAATAACCACTGGCGATCGCGCTTGAACCGTTCCTCTGTAGCCACAGGCGAGAGAGGCTTAGACTCGGTCGCTAAATTGTGAACCCACTTCTCTAGTTGGAGAATGTTCTCCCGGATTTCAGGTTTCCCTAAATCGCCCGTGTGTTCGAGATCGGCTTTGAGTGCATGCACCAATGTGGTCAAAGCGTGCTGAGGACTCTCAATATTGCCATTTACTCCGGTCAATGTACCATCGCTATTTGTTTTATTCGCGGCAAGGTTGAGTTGAGCCATTGGCTCAGATGGCTCGACCTCTGGCAAGACGGAAGCCAATTCTTTTGCGGTGATATCGCGATCGTTCTGAAATAGATTAGTGTGACTAAGGTCCGTCATGATTTACCTCTAAATTGAAATGTCTATGTTCAGGTAGATGGCTTCTCAACTACGGATGCGTACAACAGATGAGAAATAGGGACGAGACTCCGTGAAAGAAGGCTGTTATGCAGGAAGCTCCAAGGCAAGAAAGTTTGTACAGTAAGCTTTTTAACCTTTTTCAACTGGATAGTTATTTGGAGCCACGCTGCACTCAGAATGCGAAACCTGAAAGACAGGGCAATTGTCCGGTCTTCGTTGCTCCACCGACCGCGGTTCTCGGTTGCATGGAATACACCCAGAAGCTCATCGTTCATGGCGATCGAGACGCCATTGAACAACGAACAAAGAACCTGATTAGGTATATTTCACCCAAGTGAAAACGACTATCAGAGCATTTCCCGCGACTGGTGTCACTCTCTCAATGAGTCCTGTTAAGAAACTTTTCCTTGGCGCATCTGCCACAAGGGGCCTTGAGTAATGGTAGTAACATCCAAAACAGTCCCCTTGCCTCCCGGCAACGCACCCAACACGAAAGGCAAAAGGTTGGGCGGAAATAAGCCTGGAGTTGCGCTTTGGAGTTGTGCTAATTCATGTAGCTCAATATCGTTAACTCGCTGCACGACCAAACCTATCGCTCGATCGTTCACCTGAACGACCATTACCATCGGTGTTACCCACCCTTTGGTTTGCTGAGTTAGGGGTGGATAGCCCAGCAGATAGTTCAGGTCAACCAGCCAAAGCATTGTGCCTCGCCAATTACAGATGCCTAGCACGCAACCGGGCATTTCAGGAACTGGCAAAATGTCTGCCACGTTCAATCGAATAATTTCTGCGATTTGCTCTAGCGGCAATAGGGCGCTGTCGTTAAGACCAAGGGGAAAGCGAAGCAATCGCTCTCCAGTTTCTGGAGGCAGCGGATCGTCTAATGTCAGCAAGTCGAGAGAGCTGACAAAGGTTTGGGGTAGCATAGTTAAAATCTTGTTTTTTTGTTATTTGTTATTCGTTATTTGTTCTTGGCAAAAAGCCCTAATAACTAATAACAAACAACTAACAACTAATATCTAAACAGCCGTCAATTGCCGAACAGTTTGCACCAGTTTTTGCTGGTCTACAGGTTTGGGTAGGTAGGCGTCTGCTCCTAACATCGAACCCCACAGTTTGTCCGCGTCAGTTCCTTTCGTCGAGCAAATGACGATGGGAATTTGTTGAGTACTGGAATTAGACTTGAGTTCGCGGCACAGTTCAAACCCACTTCGTCCCGGCAAAATCACGTCGAGTATCACCAAATCGGGTTTGTGCGATCGCAATTTCAGGTAGGCTTCTTCCCCATTTTTAACGCTAACCACGGTTAAACCGGCTTGAGACAGGTAACGGGTTAGCACCTCAGTTTCTGTTAAACTATCTTCCACTAAAAGCACTGTAGTCATACGACATACTCTTACACAATAAAACTCATCAAATTCAGCGGTTACAGACCGCTAGAAACCTGCGTCATTCCGATCGGGTTAATCGAAAAAGCGCAAATAGTCTTACTCTCAAATCGGTTGCTCTGGAGGCCAAACCCTGGCTCGTTGAAGGGTCGGGGATTGAACAGGCGTTAGATTTGGTAGATATCTGTGCAAAACGGCTAAAACTCTCTCCTGCTCGATTGGCTTGGCTAAAAAGCCTGAGGAACCAACCATTTTTGCCCGCACGCGATCGACAATTCCGTCATTGCTGGTGAGAATAATCACAGGAGTCTCTTTAAAGGTTGAAACGCGGCGAATTTGCGCGCAGATTTCATACCCATTTGCGATCGGCATGACAAGATCCAAGAAAATCAAATCAGGTTTGTGCTCTAGCAACTGAACTAGAGCTTTCACTGGATCTTGAATGTTGATGAACCGATAGCCAGCTTGAGCGAGAATGTTACCCATCGTCAGGCTATCGCTTCGGCTGTCGTCGATATAGGCGACGAGGGGACTAGCGGCTTGAGGCTGAACTAGCTTTGGAGGCGGAGCAATAGGTTTTATCTGAGGGCTATTGACGAGAGTGGGTTTCACCAAAGAAGTAGAGTCTTCCACGTCAATCAGTCCCATTAATCCTTGACGAATGGAAGGCATGAGAGATTGGGTCAGCAGCAATACGTTCTGTCTCAACTTAGCCGCTAAATCCCTTAACGTCTGATGACCGTCTGCTAGAGCAGTTAGGTTGTTGTAGGCAAGGAGTGAAGTCTGCTGTTGTAATTCCTCTGCTTTCAAAATAGCAGGCGCTTGGTTGGGGGAATAGCTTGTCAATCCTGCTTGCCGCCAAGCTTCCCAATCATGTTTGGCAAGTTGCCAAGCCTCATCAGCCCGAATCACAACCAGCGTCGAATCGATTAAATCCAGAGTCTTTCTAGAAATCGGCTCAGAGGTAACTTGAAACCCCGCTCCATAGGGAAGCCGTTCTCCTTCTTGCTGAATATCAAACAGAATTTCTGCTGCGTTGCCTTCCACCACTGCTGCCATTTGCTTGCGCTGGATTCTGCCCTGTTTTACCAGTTCTGCTAAATAGTCGTAGTCCCAATACTGTAGCCGTGTTGAATAGATGGCTAGTTGCGGGCAATGCTGAGACATTAGCCGATAGCAGCGACGAATCGGATGAACCCTACTGGTCAGCCAAATCAAACTACCCAGACGAAAATACAGACTCCACTGCTGCCTTTTGGGGTCTTGAAGCTGTAAATTCAACTGTCCCGTAAATTTCTCTTGAGTGTAAATCTGAATCCGCCTTGCCAGATCAGCAGTGGTAACTACCTCCTGAGTTGCCATTGGGGACTCCATTGAACGAATAAACGAATAACTAAACATGCCAGAGCTAAAAACCCCATAAGTTGAGCTTTCCTCCAACACGCATGCGAACTTAATTGCAGTAAAGTCTTGGCAGATTGATAAAGTTGGTAAACACCCAGATCAAAGAATCCTGTTTTCACTGCATCACGAATTGAGGACACCCTTTATCAACTCATTTCGTTTTAGAGGATTCTTTGTGGCTATAACCCTGACCCAATAGGCTTTTTACTTTTACTTTTAGCCTCATCAGCCTTCATTGTACTCAGGTGGATGAGCTGGCGTAAAGATGCGTAATCTTTCTATGCAAATTTTGTAGATTAATGTAAAGACAGATTGCGTAACTGAGAATCAGAGGTGAAGAATACTTACACCATTAGCGACGCAAGCCGCACCCAACTAGTCACTGCTCACTGTTAATCCAGGCTTATAGACCTGCCGTTCGAGAGACAACCCCCGAACCAGTTGCAACTTTTCTGATGGGATAGCCCTCACTTGGTGCAAATGTAGCTTTAGCAGGCTTATCACTTTCTCTGGAGTAATCGGTTTGGGGAGAAAGCTTGTGGCTCCTACTATCTTGGCTCGCAGTCGATCCACAATTTTGTCATTGCTAGTGAGTATAACTACTGGTGTGTTTTTGAACGCCGAAACGCGGCGAATTTGAGAGCAAATTTCGTATCCGTTGGCAATGGGCATAACCAAATCTAAGAAGATGAGATCGGGTTTGTGCTCTAGCAACAGCGGCAATGCTTCCAACGAATTCTGAATAGTGAGGTAGCGATAGCCAGCTTGGGAGATTATGTTACCCATCATCAAGCTATCCAACTGGCTGTCATCAATATAAGCTACTAACGGTGCGCTCGATTGACGCTCTGAGTGGACAGGTTGGGTTGGGATTGCAGAATTAGCAACAGTTGCTGACTCTGAGGGCATAGACATCACTGTCCCGATTGAACAGTCTAAATCCTCTACCCTTGTCAATCCAATTAACTCTTGACGCACACAGGACAAGATGGGTTTGGTCACCAGCAATAGATGTTGGTTCATCTTGACTGCTAAATCTCGGCATGTTTGAGAGCCATCTGCTAAGGCAGTTAAGTTGCGGTAAACCATGGGTGAAGTCAGCTCTTGCAATCTCTCGGCTTTTAATATGACCGGAGCTAGGTTGGGAGAACAATCTGCTAAGCCAGCTCGCTGCCAAGCTTCCCACAACTTGGTGGCATTTTGCCAAACAGAAATAGCAGGAATCTTAACTAGGGATGGCTCTATAGTATCCACGGTAATTTTTCGACAGGTTAGTTGTCCCTGAGACTGCTGACAAAAGATTTTTATCCATTGGATAATATCAAATAGAATTTCCATCATTTGACCTTCAATCACCGATTCCATCTGATCCGGTCGGATTTTTCCCTGCGCGACGAGGAATCTTAATGAGTCGTAATCGGGAATATGAGGTAACTGTAACTCCTGTTCGCTAAATAGTTGGGAGCAGTGCCGATATAACTGTCGATACCAACGACGTATCGGATGAAGTGTACTGGTAGCCCAAACTAAATCGCCTTGAGAGAAATATAAATTCCACTGTTGACTTTGAGTAGTATCAATCGTTAAATCTAACCACCCTGTAAATCGCTCTTGGCGGCAAGCCTGGATTTGGTTCGATAGTTTGGCTATGGTGTTGACTTCATAGCTGGTCGTCATCCGCGGCTTGAGCGAGCTGAGCGATGCTGGGATAAGCATTGTCAAAAAGACCTCAACTGTAACGATATTATGGCTTAAAGCGTGTGCAGTTCAAGCAAAAGTAATGGTGTTTTAAAAAGTTTTCGCGAGCGCTTAATTCAAATTTCAAGTACTAAATTAAATATGACGGTGCTTAATCAGTCAAATTTACAATTTAGTCATGTGTAACACTAACTAGCTAAGCTAAAAAGCTGCTTTGCAGCAATTTTGTCATCGCTCAAATAAACTCTGTATAAGGACAAACAGGCTTTGCCCCTATCAGCGGTTCTTTACCGACTAAAAAACTGCTGTATGTCTTCGAGTAGTGGTTAGCATTTTGATGGGAAATTACCTAACAACTGTCGATTGAAACTTCTTCGATTCAGTACCCTGGCTTAGCTTTTTACCTGTAGCGTGGGCTAGCTCAGATAGTAGATTTCATCCTAACTATAAGCATAGGTCATCTGTAAAGCGATCGCCCTACGCCAAGTCGCGTAGTTTTATTCAGTGAATCCGCTGAATAAATCAGTTCTCAGAATTCAGTAGATTTACTGAGGTCACTCGAATTTACTTTGCTAGCTTGCACTCTAAACTTGCACTTTTCAAGTTAATACAGGAGAAATGATTTTGATTGGAGTATTCCACAGAGCAGCTAACTCCGAAATAATCGGGTGTACTGAGTTGCGTGAGCCATACTCGCAAGTGCCAATCCCCAGCCACAACTGCTTAATTGTTCATCCTTTAAGGCTAAAACGTCTTGGGCAGCTAGAGTAATCTTGGTGTTTAATTCGAGGAGTAGCTGTTGACCAACTGTTTGACCGAGGGGAATTAGTCTAACACCAGCACTAATGAAATTCGATGCCCAGCTGTGTAAATATCCTAAAATAGCCGCTGTGGGTTCGATGTGCCAGTAGGCAGCGGCAAGGCCAAAGGCGATCGCATAATTGCAAGGTGTACCCGCAGCAGACGCTAAATCGTGCATCGACGTACCATTGCCCGCATCTTCGGGGTGCGATAAATCGAGCAGCAGCCGGATCAGAGAGTTCCCCATTTGCCAGCTTTGCGATCGCAACTCCGCCGTTTCCTTGGCTGCCGTCACCCAAGCATTCCAGTCAGCCAACGCCTTAAAATCTGACTCTACCGTACTCTGATAAGCTCGCCGCATCACGGCTGCCTCTAGGCGAATCGCCCCACAGTACAGTTCTTGCTCTAGCCATTGCTGTAATCCTTGCGGGTCATTGACTACACCCATTTCCACCAGCGTTTCCAGACCATCGGAATAGCTGTAGGCACCCACTGGCAGTGCTGGGCTAGCGAGTTGCAGCAGTTTCAACAGGGCTAGATCGTTCGATAGCATTCTCGTATTGTCTCAGTTTTCTGTGTCAGAAGCGATCGCTTCAACCTGAGTGATTAGTGCAGGAAGGCTGTTATGCAGAAGACAGGAGGCAAGAAGGCTTGTCCAGTAAAGCTTTTTAACCTTTCTCAACTGGATACCGTAACAGTAAATAACCAATAAGCTACTCCACATCTAGGCAAGCACTAGCATTATTGACAAAAATTTTGTGGATGCAACGGGAGCAAGTTAAAGGTGGAATAGCTTAGCACGGCACGCGTTGCCGCACGAAGTGCAATCCCCCGATTTTCAGTCGGGGGATTAGTTAACAATCTAGCTCGGTGTTATAGCAACGGACATATCGGTTAGGACATTATATTTTGCTGTAAAGGGAAAAAGAGAACGGGGAACAGGCAACAAAAAAATGTCCTAGCAATTGTGGCGACTGCTATATCCTCTCAGAGAAAATTGGCAATGGGTAGATACGTTTGTAAAACTTTCACTAACTTCTCCCGATCGATCGGCTTAGTGATAAAGTCCGAGGAGCCAACCATTTTTGCCCGTGCCCAGTCTGTAATACCGTTTTTGCCAGTGACAATCACCACAGGCGTGTATTTGAAAAAAGGAATCCGGCGAATTTGGGCGCAAATTTCATACCCATTGACAATCGGCATGACCAAATCTAGGAAGATTAGGTCGGGTTTTTGCAAGATTAACGTTGGTATTGCTTTTTCATGGTTTTCAATATTGATAAACCGATAGCCAGCTTGGGTCAGAATGTGATTCAGAATCTGGGTATCGACCTTACTGTCATCGATACACGCCACCAAGTAATCAGTCCGTGGAGCTGGAGATGGGTTGACAGGGTCCGTCACAGCACTCAATAGAGATATCGAGACATTATTCGTCACGTCTCTAGTGGGATGTTTCGGGATACTGTTCAAGTCTTTAACTTCGATCAGTTCAATTAACCCGTCACGGATGTAAGGAACGAGCGGTTTAGTCAGGAGCAACAAGCTCCGATTGAATTTGACCGCTAAATCCCTTAACGTCCAATTTCCATCTCCGAGAGCCGTCAGGTTATCGTAGACCAGTTCTGATGTTTGCTGTTGCAATTCCTGTGCGTGCAATACTACAGGGGCTAAGTTTGGGGAAAAATCTGCCAAGTCAGCTTCCTGCCAAGCTTCCCAATACTTAGTAGCTTGTTGCCACATGTCTTCGGCTTGCATCATCACCAAAGACGTAGTTTTGGCATAATCAGGGGCTGACTTGTAGGTCATTTGCCACTCTTTATCTTTGGAGAGCAGCTCTCGGTGTTGAATAATATCAAACAGGATTTCAATCACCTGATTTTCGACCATCTCGACCATCTGTTCCCGTTGGATTTTCCCCTGTTTTACCCATTCGGCTAAGAAGTCATAATCGAAATAGGAAGCGCGATCGGATTGGCGATCGACCAGCTCAGCAATCAGTTGTGGGCAGTGTCGAGACAGTTGCCGATTCCAACTGCGAATCGGATGCACTCCACTACCACCCCAAATTGACCCATAAGAGAAATATAAAGTCCACTGCTTGCCTTGGAGATCTTCAACATCTAGCCGACCTGTAAGTTGCTCCCTAGCACAATCAAATATCTGCTGTGCGAGTTGGTCGGTAGTAAATACCTGCTGGCAAGTGGTCATTGGCGTCTCCATCAAACGAATAAATGAGTGAGATGCCGCCCTTGGTTCATTGTCGCAGCGAACTGCGATGGGTGCGATCGCCGTCAACCGTCACGATAGGCAGGCATGAAAGTTTGTACCAGCTTTTGCCCTGATTGGACAAAATCGCTCGCACATCAAAGCCTGCTGCTCTTATGGCATTTGGAGATCGCTTATTCACAATGCTGTCAAACATTGGAGGTGTTGTCAAACGATCGCTTATCCCAATCCACAAGTTTTGTCAAGATTGAAGGTCACTTAATGATGATGTCCGTAAGCTCCACGTTCGGGTTTAAAGGGTACAACTTCTGCTTTTACGGTCACTCCCATTTGCTCCAACATCACTTCTAGAACGGGGTCAGGAGACAACCGTAAATAGTCAGATGCAACCTCTAAAAGCACATGGCGATTACCCAGATGATAAGACGCTCGGAGCAAGTCAATCGGTTCCTGAGCGGTCACAGTCAGCACTGACTCTGGTTTAGCCGCAATTTGCACAACGACGTTACTGTCTTCCGATCGTAGTAAATCTCCATCCTGGAGGATTGTTCCTCTAGGCAAGCGCAGATAAACGTCTCTACCGTCAGGCATCTGATAGCGGTGGCGCGTTCGGGTGCGTTCCTCAGCCGTGAGCGAGAGGGTAAAGTTAACGGTGACATCGGTAGTAGCGCCCAGGCGTTGTGTAAACGTCAACATCGGGAAAAATAAAGATCGACTATTACGATCGCTGACTGGCTTGTTGTTCGTTTTGAAGGCGTTGCAGTTCATTTTGAATGCGTTGCTGCAATATCGCGTCCGATTGGGCCGTTACTGTGATTTGATTAAATCGAGCCATGGTAAAACCTTGCGCTTCACCAATCTTTTTCGCTTGGTTACAGTAATTCACGGCAACTTTTTCAAGATTAGTAGGTAGAGATGCGATCGTATCGGATTGAGTGCAAGTAAAGTCAGGCAGTGGCTCATCCTTAGTATTATCCTGAACTTCTTTATAGGCTTCTTGACGGATTGGCTCGATCGCTAACACGGCCGCCGCATAATTGGCGACTTCTTTAGCTGTCACTGATTCCGCCGGTACAGGGGCAATTGGGGAGGGAGTATCGGAGGCAGCTTTGGAAGAACATCCCGCCATAACCACTAGCAGACCCATCTGCAAACCGATGGTAGAGAAAACCCTAGTTTTTTGCCATGCTCGACACGATAACTTGACTAGCCCAGACGTGACTAAGGGACGCTGCACGATCTCCTCCTTTGCGCGATCGCTACATTCGGATAGTCTTCCACGAGGGGGTAGCTGCGCTGCGCTAGCACGAACGCCGAGCGATCGACCTAACATTGCTGCACTATCCGAAATAGCTGTGCTTTTAGAGATGAAGACTCGGCCATCTCCGGGTTGACACAGCAGAGCCAAAGGGTTCTTCATAAATGCAGGTCGCACAACTATAAGCTCCATCCTTACAAAGCGTGCCTCTATCTTTGGATATCACCCGATACAACGTCAATAGGCAACAAGTTCGGCTCTACACGATGACATTGAAATAGGAGCAGCTAGTAGATTTGAGCCAGCCAGTAAAGAATCACGTAAATGTCAGCAGGTTTCGGTCAGTACACTGAACATTAGCGTTGTTGACGAACCAATTCTGCTTGGATGCGTTGGCGTAAAGCTGAATTATTTTGCATCAATGATGTTATTTCATTGAAGCGAGCATTCCCTCTAGGAAAATAATTTCCAACTATCGCTGACGATTGCTGACAGTAAGCTCTAGCTATTCCTTGCACTCCTCCAGGCAGAGTTCTGATACTAGCAGGGTTGTTGCAAACAATTTCGGGAACATCTCCAACGATTTTCTTAATTTCACCATACGCAGATTGGCGGATTTGCTCTATGGCGAGGACTGCTCGTGCATAATTTTCAACTTCTTCCTTAGAAACAATAGATTGAGCAGAGGCCGAGGTACTAAATACTAAGGTTCCAGAGGTATGAGAGGTTCCGGATAATCCAGGCGTAAGTCCGGATAGCAAACCAACAATAGAGAGCGTCCCTACTAGTAGGGATTTAGATAAAATGCGGCTGAAATAGGGTTGGAAACAGTAGGAAATCATCATGGCGATCGCGGACGACCAAAATTACAAGTAGATAAACGTATAAGGAGCTAGTTTTTCTGAACTCTTTAATGGAGCGAAAGTTCCTCAGCGATTAAGGAATTTTCAAAGGCTGAGGACGGGAAAAGCGTAGAGTTAGGCAATACCAATTCCATCCATTTTCCTTGATTCTTAATCCTTAATTAGCATTTCCTACAGATTTGGCAAAGCTCTACGACTTTAGTTTGTAACGTGGAACGAGGGTCCGATCCTCGTTTGAGATTGAACTCCAAGTCTACCAGCACCCGTAGTGTAGAGATGAGTTGGGTTGAGGACAGGGGCTGAACTTCTTTGGTCAGAAAATAAATTCGTTTGGGATTACCCACCTCAGCGGCAGTTGCGATCGCTTTTTGGTCAGTTTCTCCCTCACTCACCATCAGCTTCACCCATAGCCAGGTACGGAACTGCCCGATCAAGGTGGCAACAATCCTC
>DATNPT010000606.1:0-8457 GCA_036703075.1 Chroococcales cyanobacterium | reverse complement strand
ATCGGAGTTTTGATCCAGACTACTCATGTTTTTCGGGTCGATTATCCCCTTGGTCAAGAACCGGAATGTTTCCTGATAGAGACTTTGCCAAAAACGGTTAGTCATTCCCTGACTCGGAGTAGTCGGGTCGATCATGGGATGGGGTACGAGGTCGCTTTCGGGATAAAGATAACAGCGATGGCCCTTACTTTCAGCACCGATCGCTTTGAAAAAGTCTAAATTAGTCTCAACACGAGCAGCATCCTCGTTTTCTGTGAGCGTCAGAAACGTGGGAACGTTCCTGATAGCGTCGATATTCTGTGGTTGACGGACATAGCTACCAAAACGAGCGGCGGCTGTAAATGCCCCAACCGGAAAACGTAAGTTGGCGTCCCAGCCTGTCTCGCTGATATCGAGTGGGCCGGCAATCTTAATATATAGCTCCCGTTTTTCGTCGTAAATTTCTAGTAAGGGGGCGTAAGCGACTACTTTTTTAACGCGATCGGGTCGATCTGCCCCTAAGGCCAGTGCGACAGCACCGCCAACCGATAATCCAACCGTGTAGATGGGGCCAGGCATGGCATCGAGTTCTGCCAAACGCGCTCTAGCATCGGTGAGATAATCCATGTGGGATGACTCAAAATAGCGATCGAAATCTGGATCGTTGTCAAACGTAGCCGCCTTAGCAATATCTAACAAACGCGGTTCGAGCAACAATAGCCGAGTCATCAAAGCCATTTGCTGAAGGTAACTCGGACGTTGGAATTGGGCGGGATCGGAGGGCAAATTCGCAAAATAGTTCTGTAAAACAGGGTCTTTTTTCACCTTTTCCCGCAGGGGATTGAGTATCTCTGGTTTGAGATCGACTTGAGGCCAGTATTTTGCTGGTGGAATAAACGCTTCACCGGCCAGAGTTACTTGATAAACATTAAACCCATTCTTAAATAGGTAATCCGATAGACGCCACATTTGCTCAGGTTTCGCACTGAACCCGTGGAACATCAGTATCGTCCCGCGAATCTCTTGCCCAGCATCGTGAAACTGGTAGTATGGATAGGCACCCGCTCGATGGTCTGGATTGTTGTCAATACTTCGGATATAAGCGTCAATTCTCTGCCGAGTTTGGGTGAGTTGATCGCTACTGGGAGTAAAAGAAGTGCTCGCGTTAGTAGTCATGACGCATGTAATCCTGGTTGATAGCAGTGCAAGTGGACTTGAGCAGTGTTCGGCGAACAATGCTGGAAGCGCTGATTGACTACTTCACCTATTCGAGGTGCAATTCCGAACGATCGGAAGAATTTTGCAGACGTTGGGGCTAGAGTGATACTTTGCAAAATAAAAATTAAGAATGTACCGAATTTTCTGAAAAGAACCGATCGCGTTTGAAATATAATGTTAAAGCATTAATCTAGTCTCTATTTAAAACTCAATAATTTCAACTTAAGATAAACAACGGGTAGAAAAAGTAAACGTATGGGTTCATCAAAATCCAAACACAAATCTTCTGGCTCTCAGTCATCGAGCAATCGCGTCGCCTATCAAGAGTTCGGCTCAAACGCTAATCCCGATGCTGTCGAACGAGCGACTCGCGAACTTCCACCCAATCAACAAAATCTGAGAGTACAGGCTACACGCAAGGGACGTGGCGGTAAAACGGTAACAGTTATCAGTGGCTTTCAAGCGAAACCTGAAACCTTAGCCGATTTACTCAAAAAGCTAAAAACCCAGTGCGGTAGTGGTGGCACTGTTAAGGATGATACTCTGGAAATCCAAGGCGAGCACGCCCAAAAACTCGTTCAAATTTTGGTTCAGCTAGGCTACAAAGCAAAAATTAGTGGCGGCTAATTAGTTAATAGTTGTTGGTTAGTAGTTAGTGCGATGTTTTAAGTCCTCCCTCAATGTGAAACGGACAACAAACAACTAACAACTAACAACTAACAACTAACAACTAACTTTAGAGCTATTTAGAGGTAGTACGATCGCAAAACACGTCCACCCCTCAGCACTCTCTACCTGAATCGTACCTGCCATCCGCTCAATCAATTTTTTTACTAGTGCTAGTCCTAGTCCTGTGCCTCCCTGCTGCCATCGGTCGGCTTTGGGAATGCGGTAAAATTTGTCAAAAATTAGTCCTAGTTCATTAGCCGGAATCACAATTCCTGAATTACAAACATCGATCTGAATCGTTTCGTTGTTAGCTCGAACAGTTATCTGAATCGTTTCTTGAGGTGGGGTATACTTGCAGGCGTTATTGAGTAACTCGGTCAAAATACGCTCTAAACTAGCAGAGTCGCACATTAAAGCAGGTAGGTTGAGAGCAATGTCCGATTCAAAGCGCTGCTGACGATTTCGGGTTCGCTGCTCAAACGGTGCTAGGAGTGGGGGAAGCCAATCAATCAGCTTGATTTCTGCGGGTACATAGGGTTGCACGCCTGCTTCTAGCCGTTGTAAATCGAGCAAGTCATTAATCAGGCTGGTTTCTCGTTCGCACTCATTGAGCAAAATTTGGAAATAGCGATCGATTTTGCTGCGTTGCGCGTCTGGCTGCCCTACTTGGGAAACCAACAATTGATTTTGTTCTAGGCTTCTAGAAAGCATGTGAATCGCCATTTTCATGTTAGTGACAGGCGTTCGCAGTTCGTGAGAAACAGTACTGAGGAAGTCGTCCTTAAGCTGGTTGAGCCGTTCTAATTCCGTCACTTGGGCTTGGGCGGCTTGATAAAGTCTAGCTTGACGAATTGCGATCGCGCATTGATTGGCAACTTGCTGCGCGAGTCGGATTTCTTGCGCGTCGAAACTTTCTTCCCGTCGCTTAAATAACAACAAATTCCCCAACACGCCCTGATTATCAAAAATAGGACAGGCAAGTATTGCCACCTCTCCTCGCAAATCGGGTACTACTTTACAGAACTGAAAGCAGTGATGTTGTTGTAACTGCCGATATTCTTCTACAAACTGGGCAATGGGAGTAACCCAACCTAGTGTAGAAGGAACTCCCTGCGTGGATTCATAACTCACCGTCGATGTCGTCTCTTGGGTGTTAAAGAAGGCAATATCACAGCCTTTTATCCCCAAAACCTGAGTTAATTCCTGCAAAGCCGTTTGTACGATATGGCTTTCGTCTAGACTGTCGCGGACTTTATCGGTAATCCGTTTTAGCACCGCTTCAAAGCGCAGCAGTTGTTCCAATTCCGATGTGCGCGATTGCACTTGTTGTTCTAAGTCGGTATTGAGCTGGAGCAGTTGCTCGTTGAGGTGGGACAGCGCTGCGGTTCGCTCCTCAACCTGCTTTGCGAGTCTCTGGGAACGTTGACGCTCTGCGTCCAGCGCTTGGCGCGTTTCACTTAGCTGTTCCTGGGAAACCTGTATGTTCTCAACCTGAACTTGCAGCGATTTGACTGTCTTAGCAAAGTCATTAAGCGACTCAGCGAGCGATCGCTTCTCTGAAGATGATAACTGTTCCACTTCCTGCCACAACTTTTCGCTCCGCTCTAAGACTGCCCTAATTTGCTGCCCAAGTTCATTCACTTCCTTATATCCTATATTGATTGTCTAGTTCTAATTGAGACTATAGCCACAGTATCCGTTAAGAACAACAACGGCTCAACCTGAGAGTCCAATTATGGGATCGTAATCCTGAGTTTCAGTGAAACCTCCTGCATCAGTAGGCTTGAGAATTCCTTTCGCATCAATTAACTCGGTAATTATTCTTAGTAAAGAGCATTCTGAGATGAGGCCTAAAATTAACGGAAGCAGGACGGTTGACAAAAAGGCGATCGCAAACCTAACGATCGCTCCACAAATAGGAAAAATCAATGTTCAGTCATGACATTATCGTAGTTGGAGCTTCCGCCGGTGGGGTAGAAGCGCTGTCTCAATTGGTTGCCAACTTGCCTGCCGATTTGCCAGCTACGATTTTTGTCGTTGTTCACATCCCAGCCCAAGGAAAGAGCTATCTGCCGCAAATTCTTAGCCGTAAGGGTGTGCTTCTAGCCACCCATGCTAAAGACGGTGAAGAAATCGCACCGGGACGCATTTACGTCGCACCGCCAGACTACCATTTACTAGTCAAACGCGGGTTCATGCGCCTAGTCAAGGGACCGAAGGAGAACAACTGTCGTCCCGCAGTCGATCCTCTGTTTCGCACGGCAGAGAAAGCCTATGGACGCCGCGTGGTCGGTGTCATCTTGTCCGGCACGCTCGACGACGGCACGGCTGGACTGCTCGATGTGAAGCACAGTGGAGGTGTAGCTGTGGTTCAAGACCCGAATGAGGCGTCCTTTAGCGGCATGCCGAGCAGCGCGATTGAGAGCGTAGAGGTTGACCATATCCTACCAATCTCATCAATAGCACCCCTTTTAGTACGTCTAGCCCATGAACCAGCAATCGGGGAGGGAATGGAGACTATGTCTAGCGAAAGCGAGATGGAACCTGACGTTGTAGAACTCGATGGCGCAGCGTTGCGATCGCGTGGCAAGCCTGGCCCGCCCTCAAACTTCACCTGTCCGGACTGTGGTGGTACCCTGTTCCAACTCCACGAGAGAAAGTTGCTTCAGTTTCGCTGTCGCACGGGTCACGCCTTCTCAGCCGGTACTCTGATGGCACAACAGTCTCAAGTTCAGGAAGAAGCGTTGTGGGCTGCCATCCGTTCTCTCGAAGAGCGCGGGGAGTTAATGTATCAGATGGCGACCAAGGCACGGCAAGGCAATCGCAACCTGTCAGCAGAGCGTTATCAAGTGATGGCGCTAGAGGCACAACAGCGAGCCGACCTGATTCGGGAAGCGCTGTTTCAGGGTCAATTGCCTGTCACTGTGATGCAAGATGCAACGGAGGAAGAGCAGGAGAATGGACAGTCCAATTCACCCCCTCGTCCCCTGTTTAAGGTAGTAGTGGTGGTAGCATCAACGGGGGGACGGAGGAGTTTAAGCCAAATCCTGCTTACTTTACCCCAGAACTTTCCGGCAGCCACGATCGTGATGCAGCACCTAGATACTTACTCAGATCCTAGCTGGACGACCCAAACCGCGAATCCTTCTACAACAATCCCCATCAAGCTGGTAAAAGATGGAGAACACTTACAACCAGGTAAGGTCTACATCGCTCCGCCCACTCAGCACTTGCTCGTGAATCCAAACGGTACGCTTTCCTTATCTCAAGCCATATTTGTAGACTTTGTTCGCCCCTCCCTCGACTTGTTGTTGCAGTCTGTAGCGGCGACATTCCAAGAACGTGCAATCGTGGTCGTTCTTTCCGGCACGGGTTGCGATGGTGTTCTAGGAGTGCAGGCTATTCACAAGATGGGCGGTCAGGTCATTGCTCAGAATGAAAGCACGAGTGAGTTTTTTGAGATGCCGAATGCCGCGATTCAAACTGGGAAAGTCAACTTCGTCCTGCCTCTAGATGCGATCGCTTCTAGCCTGATCGACTTGGTTTAGGTATAGACAAATACACCGATCGGTTCTCAGTTATCAATTAACGCGCAAGCGAGTGGGAGCCTCTTGCCTTGGGGAGATTTTTTTCTACTCACTGCGGACTGAAGCAAGGTGAACTGCACAATATAAACTAGCGTTATTGCCAGTAGTCAGTCGTCAGTTGTCAGTAGCAACGGACAAAACAACGAGAGAGTCAATCTCCAATGTTTGATGCATATGAGCTTTGATAGCAGATTTTTGGAGAAGCGTCTACAGGCTTAAGACCTATATTGACCTGTGTTTCTATCGAGTGTTTTTTCTGGCTTAAAACTCTTAAACAGCGAATTTAATGGTCTAGAAGGTACCTAAACCTGGTAAATTTACCGAGTAATCGGCAAGCGAAATTTATTAAGTAGGGTATGAAAGTCCTAGTTATTGGTGGCGATGGCTATTGCGGTTGGGCAACCGCGCTTTATCTTTCCAACAAAGGTTACGAAGTCGGCATCATCGATAACTTGGTGCGCCGTCACTGGGATATGGAATTGGGCCTCGATACGCTAACTCCGATCGCGCCCATTCAACGACGGCTTCAGCGCTGGCACGACCTCACGGGGAAGTCAATTGACCTATTTGTTGGCGACATTACCAATTACGATTTCCTAATTAAGGCTCTACGTCAGTTCGAGCCAGAGGCGATCGTTCACTTTGGCGAACAACGGTCGGCTCCTTTTTCGATGATCGATCGCGAACATGCCGTGCTGACCCAAGTGAATAATGTCGTGGGAACGCTAAATTTGTTGTATGCGATGCGACAAGACTTCCCAGATTGCCATTTGGTGAAGCTGGGAACCATGGGTGAGTACGGGACGCCCAATATTGATATCGAAGAAGGCTACATCACAATCGAACACAACGGGCGTAAAGATACCCTGCCCTATCCCAAACAACCTGGCAGCTTCTATCACTTAAGTAAAGTTCACGACAGCCATAATATTCATTTTGCCTGCAAGGTCTGGGGGTTACGCGCTACTGACCTCAACCAAGGGGTTGTGTATGGCGTTCTGACGGACGAAACCGGCATGGATGAGCTGTTGATTAACCGCTTAGACTATGACGGTATCTTTGGTACAGCCCTCAACCGATTCTGCATCCAGGCCGCCATTGGTTATCCTCTCACCGTGTATGGCAAAGGCGGACAGACTCGCGGATTCTTAGATATTCGCGATACCGTGCGATGTGTGGAAATTGCGATCGCAAATCCAGCCGAAGCCGGAGAATTCCGCGTTTTCAACCAGTTCACCGAACTCTTCAGCGTTGGCGATTTAGCCGTGATGGTGCAGAACGCGGGTACTAAGATGGGGCTGGATATCCACATCGATCACTTGGATAATCCCAGAGTTGAGAAGGAAGAACACTACTTCTACGCCAAGAACACGAGCCTGTTGAGCCTAGGCTTGCAGCCGCACTATCTCTCTGACTCCTTGCTCGATTCTCTACTGAATTTTGCTCTGAAGTATAACAATCGCGTAGATAAAAACCAAATTCTTCCCAAGGTATCTTGGCGTCGGTAAAACAACTGAAGAAATTCTGAATTATGAATGATGCCTCAAAGGATGACTATTGTTGCATCCTGATTTTAAACCCCTGGCTTCATTCAGGAGATACTCTCATCTCATCATTCATAATTCAAACTTCATCATTTCCCCAAAACACCTTGAGCTGAACCCATCGATCGCACAGCACTTTCATTATGCGAATTGCCCTATTTACCGAAACGTTTTTGCCCAAAGTTGATGGAATTGTGACGCGCCTGCGTCATACTGTAGAACACCTACAGCGCAACGGTGACCAAGTGCTGATTGTGTCCCCCGATGGTGGACTAACAGAATACAAAGGAGCAAAAATTCACGGAGTTTCTGGCTTTCCGTTGCCGCTGTATCCAGAGTTAAAACTAGCCCTGCCACGACCGTCGATTGGTGTTGCTTTAGAAAAATTTCAGCCGGACGTGATTCATGTTGTCAATCCAGCCGTCTTGGGATTGGGTGGTTTGTATTATGCCAAGATGATGCAAATTCCCTTAATCGCGTCTTACCACACGCATCTGCCTCAATACCTTCAGCACTACGGACTGGGGATGCTAGAACCCGTGATGTGGGAGTTGATTAAAGTCAGTCACAATCAAGCTCAACTCAATCTGTGTACCTCGACAGCGATGATACACCAATTGAGAGAACATGGGATCGAACGCTTGGACTTGTGGCAGCGAGGCGTCGATACAGAGACATTTCATCCCGGCTTAGCGTCATTAGAAATGCGATCGCATCTTTCCCAAGGACACCCCGAAAGCCCTTTACTCCTCTACGTCGGGCGTCTTTCGGCGGAAAAAGAAATCGATCGCATTAAACCTGTACTAGAAGCGATTCCCAATGCTCGTCTGGCGTTAGTCGGGGATGGCCCGCATCGCCAAGCGCTCGAAAAACATTTTGCCGGAACGCCCACCCATTTCGTCGGCTACCTCACGGGTACAGACTTGGGTGCTGCCTTTGCTTGTGCTGATGCCTTTGTCTTCCCGTCGCGGACGGAGACGTTGGGATTAGTATTACTCGAAGCGATGGCCGCTGGTTGCCCTGTCGTGGCAGCACGTTCTGGTGGCATTCCCGATATCGTCACCGACGGCGTGAATGGTTACCTGTTCGATCCAGCGGATGATGAAGGTGCGATCGCGGCTACAGTACGCTTGTTAGAGAGACAAGACGAACGGGAAACCCTCCGTCAAAACGCCAGAGTAGAAGCAGAACGATGGAGTTGGGCTTCTGCCACTCGCCAGTTGCAAAATTATTACCGAACAGTGGTGATGTCTTCGTCCATGCCTACGGCGGCTTAACAACGGTTGTTGGTTGTTGGGTATTCGTTATTAGTAATATCATCAGGGCGCACAGCCGTCATTGGTGTCAATTTAAGGTTGGCTGGGCGGTTAAAACCGCAGCTATACAAACGAAACCCGCCTGCGCGGGTTTCAAAATCCTTAATATTTCGTTAGTCCGCGCAGGCGGACTTGGTTTTTATA
>DATNPT010000603.1:0-18659 GCA_036703075.1 Chroococcales cyanobacterium | reverse complement strand
ACTGTTCCCCGTTCCCCGTTCCCTGTTGCCTTTAAAGGGGATTAAGAACTCCCACCGGAAGCATTGATGCCAACTGTTCACTACGAAACTGTTCACTGTTGACTCAAGTAACGCAAGCGTTAACTAATGGGTGCCTCCCATGCGGTATTCCATGCCATTGGTCCCAATACTCCATCCGGCTTGAGACCCTTTTCCTTCTGGAACTTTATTAACACCTCGTGGCAACGTTCGGTGAAAATGCCATCATCCCCCTTACCTGTAGAACCACTCGTTCCGAATATCCAGCCTCTGGCGATCATTCGCATCTGCCACGTCAGCACATCGCTACCACTCATAAGCGGGCTTGTCAAGGTAATATACCGTCCCGGCCAGACAGGATACCCAAGCTCAGGCTGAGGACGAGAATCTTCTGTATAAGGTGGTCTACCGAAGCCTACGATATTTTTGAGTAAACGCTTACGGCGCATCACCTGTCCACCATTGGAGTCACTGCTAGACCCTGTATTGCCTTCGATGCAGGTAACGGTACCATCGTCATCAACAAACTCTACGATGCCCACATGGTCAGTAGTTCCGTCATTGTCCCAATCAAAAAACGCCAGATCTCCCACTTCTGGTGTCTTGAAAAGTTTACCTTGGTCTTTAAACCATTTGAGACCAGTGGGGCAATAGGAGAAGCCTTTTGGTGTGGTAATTGCTAGTGGTAACTGAGCGTCATAGAAGCAGTAGGACATGAAAATGGCGCACCACGGCATCTCATTCATGCCATACCAAGCGCCGAATTTGTTACGGTTGCTATTGGGCGGGGATTCGGTGTAACCGATTTCCCTCGCTGCTCGCTGAAGCACATCTACAGCAGTTGTCATTGCTCTCCTCCATTCAAACCCCGATCGGTGATTGTAGACAGAAACTAACATGTGGCTTAGGCTTCAATTTCTCCCGAATTAATTTCGGCAAGTCTTGCGCCGTCCTCGCTCTAAGGGCGGAGGATGCCACGACTACGACAAGTGAAGACGCCTTCGTGCAACGTCCTCTCTGGCTAAGGTTACTATGCTCTCCGATAAGTTTCGTCGTCAGTTGCGTCAAGAAGCAGAGCAATGGCGCACTGAAGGATTAATTGATGATGCTGTCTACGAACAGTTATCCGAACGCTACCAATTGAGCGATCTCGACGCCGCTGCCCGTAACCGATTCGTTGTGATTTTGCTGGGGCTGGGCTGCGTTCTGTTGGGTTTAGGTATCATTACTTTTGTCGCCGCGAACTGGCAAGCTTGGTCGCGAGAACTGAAAGTTACTCTCCTGTTGAGCGGGTTCGTTGGTATGAATGCAAGTGGCTTTTATTTGTGGCGGTACCCAACTGAGCGATGGCAGCGTCGTTTGGGACAGGGACTCTTACTTTTAGGGGCGCTGGCTTTAGGGGCGAATATGGCTCTGATGTCTCAAATGTTTCATCAGAGTGGACTGCTTTATCAGTTGTATCTCGTCTGGGCGTTGGGTGTCTTGGCGATGGCGTATAGCCTGCGGATGACGATGTTGGGAATATTAGCCGCCATCTTAGTCGGATTGGGGTACTTGACGTATTTGTGGGAACAGCCAGAGATTGGAGCCTTGGGAGAGTTTTCCTGGTTGCGGCTTTTCGTGCAACACATGCCGGTGCTAGCGGGTGTCATGTTTATTCCACTCGCTTACTGGTGTCGATCGCGCTGGATTTTTCGTCTGGGTGCGATCGCCGTCGTCTTTTCTTTAGAAGCTAGCTTGCTTCGCTTAAATATCTTGGACACCTCTGCTGAGGTAGCCGCGATCGCTTGTGCTCTTCCCCCGGCACTGTTATGGGCTTATAGTAGCTCCCTGTGGAAAATGCGATCGCCGACAGCCGATCCATTGGAGGGCATCGCCCGGACACTTGCCATTACGTTTCTGGGACTTCTGTTTTATGTCTTATCGTTTCTTGCATTGTGGAACACTCCATCAATTGTGTCAGATGAGGTCGGCCTACCACTACCGTTACATCTACTGATTGATATTCTGATCTTAGGTGCCATAGCCCTCTGGGGATGGTTGCGACTGTTGCGTCAGATGGATTTCACAACTGGCTTTGTCGCGATCGCGATCGTCATTAGCGCCATAGTACCCTATTGGCATCTGAGTATTAACAAGCTTCCAGGTACAGCTGCACTCATCTTCAACCTCCTGTTATTCGTGCTTGCTGTTGGTTTAGTGCGCCAAGGACTAGCACAGAGTCAACGACGCTTATTTTGGAGTGGCATGGTGCTGCTGACTCTGCAAATTTTCACTCGCCTGATCGAGTACAACACCGATCTATTATTGAAATCAATAGCCCTGCTTCTATGCGGTCTTGGTATTATTGCTGCCGGACTTTGGTTTGAGCGTCATGTCCGAAAATTAGGAACCAAAGATTAGCCTGCAACCTGTCACCCTTGTGCTTCAACTGATGAGTGCTAATTCTGACTCCCCTAAGCCAACATCCATCTGGCGCTTCTGGGTACCGTTGTTGTTTCAAACGGCTTTACTGCTTACAGTACCAGCTCAAGCACTTTATACTCAGCTAACTGGCAAAACGGTCGTCCTCCAAACAATACCGATGGACCCTTACGAACTGTTGCGGGGCTACTCTCAAACCTTGAGATACGACATTTCCAGTCAGGATAGCTTGCATAAACTTCCAGGGTGGGAGACGTTACCCAAGCAACAGCCTACAGAGAAAGAGAAGGAATTTTCTTTAATCGAACCGGGTACTCAATTGTATGTAATTTTGGAAGCACCCAAGTCACCCACTTCAACTGAATTACCAGTAGCTTGGAAACCCGTGGCTGTCAGTCTCAAGCTCCCTGCTGCACTTCCTCCCAATCAAGTAGCGCTCAAGGGTATTGCCGAACATGGCTTTGTTCAGTACGGGCTAGAGACTTACTATATTCCAGAAGACCAACGGGAACAGATCAACGCTGACTTACGGACAGCCAGACCTACTGACCCAGCTCAACCCCAACAGAAACCACCAGTCGTGATGGAAATCAAGGTAAACTCCCAAGGAGACTCTGTACCTGTTAGTATCTGGGCGCGAGTGGGTAAAGCTTCAAAACAGCAGGTTCGCAACTATCGCTTCTAGGCAATTTGGAATTATAACGGTTTGCCTTTAGATGAGGTACAGGGCTGATGGTTTTAAGGCAGAGGGCAGAAGTTACCAGTACCCCACTCAATCGAGAACGCTATATTTTCAGTGGTCAGTCGTTACATTAAACGAACAACTGACCACTGACAACGGACAAAAAATTTAAATGCCACTTGTGCAAGTTAAATGTTGATGAGCTTAGTCTCTCTGGCGCTTGAGCTGAAAAGCTGCACCAACCGCTGCACCAGCACCTGCAAACAAGCCAACACTCATCCCTTGAATGGTCTTAACAACAGGATCTTGGGTCAGGCAATCATTCGTGACATTCTTGGCTTGCAAGCACTGATTGCTGTAAGCCCAACTGGTGGTACCACCGAGAACAACACCAGCAATGCTACAGGTAGCAATCAGAATTAGGAGGCGATTGTTTTTTCTATCCATAGATAGATGTAAAAATCCAAATAATGGCAAGATGTTCTCATCTACTTTACCTATCTCTTGGCAAAATGTAACCGTAATTTTACGGAGTTCATATTTTCTTTAAGGTTAAACGATCGCATCTGCCTCCAATCAGACCTCAATCAACACCCCAATTAAAGGGTAGACGCGCATAGACACCTTTGGGGTCATTCATAGCTTTGAGAATGCCTAAATCGTCTTGCAGCTTGAGAAATTCTTTGGTCAGTGGATCGGGTTGCTGGGCGTTCACCTTCGCCTCACTGGTCAGTTTTTTCAAAATTCGTTCTTCCAGGCTGTTGCTTTCGGGAGCTTCTTCTAGTTCCCAATCATCCCCTAGTTTGGCTTGCTTCGCGGCATATTGAATAGCGTCATCGATACCACCAATTTCATCGACCAAGCCTAACTGCTTGGCATCTTGACCCGACCAAACCCGTCCTTGTGCAATTTGAGCGACCTTGGGTTTCGGCAGTTTCCGGGACTGCGATACCTTGTCCAGAAACTGATTGTAAATCTGGTTAACGGCTTTTTGCGCGATCGCGAGTTCTTGTGGGGTCTTGGGTCGAGAAATTGTAGTGCTATCGGCATAGCGACTCGTTTTTACCACATCCCAAGTAATACCATTTGTATTCGCTATTTTTTGGATATTAATTTGCATCCCAAAAACACCAATAGAACCCGTAATTGTATTGGGTTGTGCAAAAATATGGTCTCCACCCGAAGCAATCCAGTAGCCTCCAGAGGCTGCATAGTCGCCCATCGAAATAATCACTGGCTTCTTCTTACGGGTCAGATCCACCTCTCGCCGAATAATTTCGGATGCGGTGGCACTGCCACCGGGACTATTAATCCGCAACACTACGGCCTTAACGTCATCATCGAGCCGCAATTGCCGCATCTGTTTGGAAAAACTGTCACCACCAATTTGTTGACTGTTCCCCTGACCGTTGACAATTTCACCATTGGCATAGAGCAGTGCAATTTTGCGATCGGAAGAACGTTTCTTATAATCTTTGCTCTCTGCTTTGGCATAGGTAGTGAGGCGAATTTGCCGGAAGGATTTATCCTCTTCGTCGTTACCAGTCAGCTTTTTCATCTCAGCAACCACTTCATCTAAGTAGGCAACTTTATCCACCAAACGCCGAGCTTTTGCCTCTGACGCCGTTAAGTCGCCTTGAGAATCCGCAATCGCCTGTAACTGTTGAGGGGTAAGCTTGCGACTCTTACCTACACTAGTGAGAAATTCGCTCCAAAGATCGTTCAATAAGACTTGAGTTTGTTGTCGATTCTCTGGACTGAGCTTTTTGAGTACAAAAGGTTCAACGGCTGATTTGTACTTGCCAACCCGGAGAACCTGAACGCCAATCCCAAACTTCTCTAGCGCCCCTGTGTAGAACCGTGGCTGAGAGCTAAAGCCATTGAATTCCACGTCTCCCATCGGGTTGAGAATCACCTCATTGGCTACGGAACTCAGGTAGTATTTTTGTTTGCTCAAATCGACATCGTAGGCAATGATGGGTTTCCCGGAGGCTCGGAACCGCTCTAGTGCCACACGCACCTCCTTTAAGGTTGCTAAACCACTTCCACCGCCTGATGCGCGACTGCCATCTAGATAAAGCGCAACAATTCGCTTGTCCTGACGCGCTTTATCTAAGCTATCCAGAACATCCCGCAGTGTAACACTATCTGAATCATCACCCGCTAGTGCCTCACTAATGGCATCACTGGTGCTTCTACTGGGGTTGGTATCTGTGACGTTCAACGACAAATCGAAAACCAACACTGACTTGTCCTTGACTTGCGGCCCTGTATCTCTGGAGGCTGCTGCAATCAAAAGAAAGAGCAGTCCACCAGTGCCTAGACTAAAAAATAAAATCAAGCCTGCAAGGCTTCCGACCATGCTGGCAAACGTTTGCTTGAGAAATTGACGCATTGGAGATGAGGAGTAGAGAGTAGGACTTGAGGAGGAGGGAAGTGGAGATGAGCAGTTGGTAGAATTTTAGGGTTTGAATTAAGAACTCTACACGGAATTCGGATTTCGCACATCCCAACGTTGAATATTGACTACTTTTATGCTAACTGCTGTAAGGCATCAGAGTGCTTGAGCTGGCATAGATTGGCATTTCCCGTACAGAAGAGAACGGTGACAATTTCTGCTACTAATAACTGCACTAAAGCATCAACCGCATCGGTGGACTCAGCCGCAGCTTGTAGGAACGGCAAAGCCAAACCAGCCAAATCGGCTCCTAAGGCGATCGCTTTGGCAACATCTAAACCATTACGCAATCCCCCAGATGCAATCAGTGGAATCTCCGGAGCAATCTGCCGAATACTTTTGATGCACTCGGCTGTGGGTAAACCCCAATCCGCAAACGTCAACCCTAACCGTCGCTGCTGGGCGTTTAATGCTCGTTCGCTTTCTACCTTTGCCCAAGACGTGCCACCCGCACCAGCAACATCAATGGCTGCAACACCAGCATCGAACAGTTTTTGCGCCATACTTGCTGAAATGCCATTCCCCACCTCTTTGGCAATTACTGGTACAGAAACTTCGTTGCATAAAGTTTTTATCTTGTCAAGTAATCCTCGAAAGTTGGTATCGCCGTTGGGTTGGATGCACTCTTGTAATGGATTGAGATGCAAGATTAGGGCATCGGCTTCTAACAGGTCAATGACGCGCAAACACTCCGTTACCCCATAACTGTAATTGAGCTGAACCGCGCCGAGATTGGCAAATAAAAGGATATCTGGAGCATGCGATCGTACAGCAAATGTATCAGCAACCAATGGATTCTCGACCGCTACCCGCTGGGAACCCACACCCATCGCCAGTTTGTAGTGTTGAGCAACCTCAGCTAGACGAAAATTAATCGTTTTTGCCTGCTGGGTGCCACCCGTCATGGATGAAATCAATAATGGCGCTCCCAGCGATTTTCCCAAAAATGTTGTCGATAGATCGATCTCGCTGCGGTTGAGATCTGGTAAACAACAATGAGTAAAGCGGTAACGTTCTAGTCCATTGGTGACGCTGCGAAATTGTACGTCTTCGTCCAGACAAATGCGTAGGTGGTCTGCCTTCCGCGTCTGAGTTTCTCTCATAACTTAAATCTTGAGTACAGGCAGGTTAATTGACAATCTTGATTGTGCCACCGACATTGCGTGTTGCTGACCCTTATCTGCCAAAACCCTAGATTTAACAAGAGTGTCAGTACTATCTCCAGAGCTTGGCCTGGTCACTGTTCACCGATCTCGGCTGAAAGATGCAGGTGGATTGATGTCTTTGATTAACTCCACAGCATCCCGTCCATCAACGTCTTGCAGATAAACTTTAACTTGTTCTTCAGCCGCTGTCGGTAGCTGCTTGCCAGTAAAATCTGGACAAATCGGCAACTCGCGATGTCCGCGATCGACGAGAACTAACAATCGGATTGCTTGGGGTCTGCCATACTCCGCTACGGCATGGAGAGCAGCACCAATGGTTCTCCCCTTGTAGATCACATCATCAACCAGCACCACTGTCTTGCCAGAAAGATCGAAGGGAATATCGCTTTTTGCCGGAGTTCGGATGCCAATTCGATCTAGATCGTCTCGATAAAACGTAATATCTAGAGCTCCCACTGGCACCTGTACCTGCTCTAGCACTTCTATCTGACGCCCTAGCATTTTTGCCAGTGGCACGCCTCTACTGTAAATACCAATCAATGCGAGCTTCGATAAATCTCTAGACTGTTCTACGATCTGAGACGCCAAACGAGTGACTGTGCGGCGCAGTTCATCGGCCGAGAGAATTTCAATGATTTGAGTAGGCATCCTGATTGCTTGTTGAATCGTGAGTTACAAAATGAGTGCGGAGCCAAGAAACGTTTGTGGTTAGACCAACGATGCCATTTTTTTCACCTGTAATGGTAGCCCAGATCGATTAACCAGAGGAGTAGGACGATAATGCGCGATCGCCCAATTCCCACTCTAAGACCCTCCACTCACGACTCACCAATCGTGTATGCCAGCGTTTCCAACACTTTCCGATTGACTTGCGATCGGCGTATGCTCTCTTGGGAAACCGAAAAGGGGATTCAAGAGTCAGTGACTTGGATAATACAGGGTAAACCTTTTGTAAGCTGGGTTAAACAAAATCCTTAACAGGAATAGAGCGATAGGTCAAGTTTTTTGTTGATTCAATTCTCCCGGACGCTGACAGCGTTCGGCTGAGTATATGAGCTAGGGCAAATATCGAACAAGGAGACACTATTGAGTAGGCAGCAAATAGCTAATGCTGCACTAATATTCCACACATAATCCAATCTACGTAAAGGTGCTAAGTGCGTAGCGATCGCGCATCTACTAGTCGATATAGGCTTTTACCTTAGTAAAGTTTCTCATTTCAAACTCAGATCGAGTCTGGTGAAATTGTCCCTTGATTAGCTCTACCTTCTTTACCAATTGCTCGTATTCAAGGACTATATAAGGGGCAATTAATTTGAAATTGGACTAGATAGCAACTATTTGCAATCAAGCTGTGTCAGTCCATGAAGAACTGAGCGTTCAGTAGAACATTAGTTCTTGTTTTGCCCTATCCAAATCAATTATTCTAGTTTAACTGCAACCATGCGTAAGTTCTGCGGATCGATAGTAAAGTGCGCTATCCTGAGTACCCTCACCCTGTTGGTTCTAAGCACCAAGCAACAGCCTCAGTATGGACAGGGCACACCAAACCCTATAGAAGAACAAACGCGATCGCTTAGCCGAAAATACACTCAAGCTCAGATTGATTATTTTGTGGAAGTCGCTCTTGGCTCAGAGTTCGGAGACTCCCATACAACTATAAAAAAATGGGATAAGGATGTCCGCATCAAAGTTTTGGGGTCGCCCACTCAACAAGATGCCAAGATGCTGCGGACTGTCATTAATGAAATCAACTCAATTACAGATGGAGTTCATCTCCAACTAAATTCCCAAAATCCTAATGTAACTATCTACTTTGTTTCTGAATCCAACTTTAGGAAGTATGAGGCCAATTATTCACCAATTAACCTAGGCTTTTTTTGGGATTTATGGAAAGAAAATAATATAATATATAATTCAAAAATATTAATTTCTATCGATGGCGTGACCCAAACAGAACGTTCTCACTTAATTCGTGAAGAACTTACGCAATCTTTGGGATTGATGAAAGATTCCTATCGGTACAAGGACAGTGTATTTTATCAAGGCTGGACTAGTGTCACCCAATATGCTGATATTGATAAAGCCTTGATTGAAATGCTTTATCGACCAGAAATTCGCCCCGGAATGACGAAGTCACAAGTTCTACAAGTACTCAGAACACTCGATGCCAAGAAAGAGTCTGTACCTCAATGTGAACCAACTGATGTTAATCCAGCTCTCGATTTTTCAATTGAATCTTGTCAACCTCAACAGTGAGGAGTGATCGGCGATCGAGATAAAGTAACCTAACGTAATCACTAACCAGAGTAAAAAGCAATACCGTGTCAGCTGTAGAGCTTGATAAATGGTTGTTGGTGTAATTGGATAAATCGGGTTGCCCAGCAGAGGTTTGTGTTTAGCAACGCCCTGATACCAGTTTGTTCCACCAACTTGAACTCCAAGCACCGCAGCATAAGCACACTCACTCCAACCGGAGTTGGGGCTAGGGTCTTGAGGCGCATCGCGGAGACACACTCTCCAAACAGCTAGGGGTTTCCCGGATAAAAGTGCTAAAGTCAGCGTGGTTAACCGACAAGGTAGCCAAGTGAGAGCATCTTCTAGCTTGGCGCTAAACCAACCCAAATCAGTGTAAGGCTCTCGCTGGTAGCCCACCATAGAATCTAGGGTACTTGCCGCTTTGTAAGCAAGGGCGAGGGGAATGCTACCAACTCCAGGCAATAAGGCTCCTGCGATCGCATAAAATAAGGGAGCTGTCACTCCATCTGTCGCATTCTCCGTCACCGTCTCCAACACAGCCCGAAGAATTTCCGGCTCATCAAGTTTTTCTGTATCTCGACCGACATACTGACTGAGATTGGAACGTGCCTGCTCTAACTGACCTGTAGTTAACGGTTGCAAAACCTCAACGGCGGCTGTCCGCAAACTCCGACCGGCAAAGCAGCTAGCGAGTAAGATTCCTTCGACCACGACACCAACGACTGGATGAATCCAGTTTGCTCCTCGAACAATTAACCATCCTGTCAGTCCACTGCCGGTTATTAATCCAGCCCCCAACAAGACTCCAGCGCAGCGACGTTGCAGTCGATGGACAGAGAGAGGAACAGAAGCTAAGACCGAGATGTCTTCACCGTTCTTCACGTCCCCGTTTGACCACGTTCCCGTGTCTTGTTCTAAATTCCTCGCATCTTCTTTATTAGGTAAATACCGAAGCACGAGCTGAGTGTAGCGAGCAATTACCCAGCCCATAACTCGTACTGGATGAGGCCAACCCAATGGGTCACCAATTACATAATCCAAACCAGCAGCCAATAGCAGCACAGCAGCATCTGGCCCTAAATTGGTAGCGATCGCATTCATGAGAAGACACTTTTAGCAAACTAATGACTGACAAACAACAGAGAGGGTTTTTTCGACCTTATTAACAGCCTTAGGGACTTCAACAAAAAGCTAAGTTGTGGTAAGGTAGGGCCGAAGTTTTAGAAAAGAGGCAGCCCAAGGAGATATTGAAGTATAGAACCCGATACTTCGCACGGCTATTTTTTGCTCTAGCTGCTACGAACAGAGCTATTACTTATGGACTCTGATACTCCCTCTCCAGAACTGCTGTTAGTAGTACTCAGAGGGGAAGAGACTGTTATCTCCCTTAAACTCCGGCAGTCGGTTGTCCGCGATCGCTCTTACTTCATACTTTTTAATAACTAGTTATCCCTTTCATTCCTATCATCTTAAGAGAGCAATCAAATCACAAAGCTTGTTTCTTCTCCAACCGCAGCTTGCCAACTCCGAGCATCGTAGTAAAGGTCTGCAAGCGTTATACTATACAACGCTTCTTTAAGCTTTTGGTGAAGCCGATGCCAGAGCGTAAACGTTACCCAGTCTTCAGCTTGATCGGCATCTGGTGTATGGTGAGGCAATGGCTCAATGGTTTCGCCGACTGCTTCTAAAATTTGACCGAGAGAAATTTGTGAAGGTTCGCGGGCTAATTGATAGCCACCGTTAGCACCGCGCGCGCTCGTAACTAGACCGGCGCGACGCATTTCAATCAATAGTTTCTCCAAATAGGGAGCTGGGAGATCTTGTCGCTCGGCGATGGCTTTGACCGATGTCGGTCCCAACCCTTTGTGTAGGCTGAGATCTAGCAAGGCTTTGACACTGTAATGTCCGCGAGTTGTAAGCTTCATTGGATTGAAAATATATCAGTAGTACAGCCTATTGTGACAAGTCGGACGGCTATGAACTGCGTACACGAAGATTACGATGAAAATCTCACTTCCCCTGCTTCTGAGAGCCTCGCCCACTGCCGAGAGCTATTTTCATAGGAGATTTCATAGGAGACGCCCCTGAAAAAAGCCTTCACAAGGCAGGATGAAAATTCTTATTCCTTCTGCCCTAGAGCCTTCTGCCTTATTTTCAAGTTAGGCACCATGAGCTGCGCTCACAACCAAGGAATGAAAATCTCTCTATCTCTCCGTCTGCCCATTTCCCCGTCTATTTTCAAGACAGCAACTCCAATAGTAATGCTTACATGCTGGTTTTGCCGCTCTAGCTCCTGAAGCCCTGTTGAAATCGCACCTAGTTATTTGTTTGACTAGTTTTATTCGTCGCTAAAGTAAAGCTGTAATATCAACTGAGATCGGTTTGAAAAATAAGAGGTAGGGACTAGGGCAGGGAGGCTTTCTTCCTTCATCCAATCTTTACAGCTATAGCGAAGGAGAGTAGAGTACCCAATCAGTGTGGTAAGGAGGAACCTCCAGCAAGAGAAGGCTTGTGCCTAACTTTATCCTGATGTAATGCTCCTCAAGCTTAAGCCATCCTCAAGCCTAAGCCTTGGCAAGAGAAGGATTATTTTTCCCCAAACATCTAGACTTTAAACCGCTTACCTCATCCTGATGGATCAATTGTTCACAATTTCTGGCACAGGTATATCGCAAGTTAGAAATTTTTAGCAAATAAATGTAGCGAACAGAGTTGACAGTTTCCGTGTAATATAGTTCTAGGCACTGATATAACCTGAAGATTTTATTATCTTGGTTGACCATCAGACCAACAAAAACCTTGCACACCACCTAACTCCTTAGTTTTAGATTCAAGTTGATGGCTAAAAAGAAAAAAGTGGACCCTTTAGAGGGTGAGGCGCTAATCAAGAAAGTCAAAGAGCTGGGAAACCTCAGCAAAGAAGAAAAAGCCAGAGCCTGTGGCTACTACACCGTGACAAAAAACGGGGTAGAGCGAGTCAATATGATGAAATTTCTCAATGCCCTGATCGATGCTGAAGGAATTGAGTTAGACAGCAAAGCTAATGGTAATGGACGTGGCGGACGTAGTGCTAGTTATCGAATTAGTGTGCAATCCAACGGTAACCTGTTGATTGGCTCTGCTTATACGAAACAGATGGGCTTACAGCCAGGGGATGAATTTGAAATTACTCTGGGACGGAAGCACATTCACCTGAAGCAACTTGACGCACAGGAAGAAGAGACTGCTGAAGCCTCCTGAGTTCGATAGGTAAGCGAGAAATCGGGTCAGGAATTCTCTGTCAAACAGAACTTACCTAAAGTTACAGTCGAAATAATCGACTTTCTGACTGCTGAGTAAGAGCAGTTTTTATGACTTGGTCACTTGTCATAGGCGCTCTAGAAACAGCGCAATGGGCAAAGCACTTTTTGGAGTTTATTTGAGTGCTTTGCCAGTATTGTTGCGTTTAAAAGTACAACTAACTGTAGTAGTACTATTACCATCAAAGCTTATCTCCGCCTGTAACCCCAAGAGAACAGGCGAGAGATTTTGTGTCTTTTTTGGTGTTGGCTGTACTACAGGGAAGGATTGAGTTACTGTTAACCCATCCCACGACTGAAGTACGTGGGATTTCCGGTTAGTAGTTAGTGGTTAGTGGCTAGTAAAAAATTCTACTAACTACACGCCTATTAACGCGGTCGGCCGGTCGTTCCGAACATCCTTGTTCATAGGTCGGCTTCCCAACCGCCTTCTTTGTGACAGAAAACCACTAAGTGTGGATTATGCAAATTAGCTGGACAGTAACTTAATCGCTAGCGAGAGGGCAAGCTGGGTCCCGATCGCTCATTGTTTGGCTCTTTAGTGACTAATACCCAGTCAGGTGCCTGACCGACTCGACCGATTAGTCTAGACCGCCCTAAGTTCAGATGCTTAAACGCCTGGTTGTCCAATAACAAATAAGGTTGTCGATCGCGTTCCCAGTGTTCTTTGAGGTTTTCCACCGAGGCTGGAATGATTTTGCGATCGCTATAAAAATTCAGAGCAGGACGAACTTCAGAGAGGGACGCATAAATTGGCTGTTCTTTGGGCGTACCTCGCTGGACAATAGCGGCAATCGGTTCAACGGGGTAAGCATTTTGCAATGGCCAACTCCAATAGGGAGATGTCATAAACAGCAGAAGCGAAACATACATGCCCCAAAATAAAATCAAAATAAATTGTAAGTCGCGTCGAGCGACTAGAACCGCCGCGAGCGCCATTGTTAAAGCCACCGAGCCAAGGATGATCGATAATGAACGATCGCTAGAGTTGAAAATGCCCCAGTAAATTGCGAAAGCGATCGCTCCCACTGCTAGCACAGCCAAACCGATGCTCCAAAAACGGGGGTAGGATTTCCCACTCGGCCAATTCCACACTTCTGCAAAATGGACTCCACTAGCCAGCGCTAACACTGGGTAGATGGGTAAGGTATACCAAGGAAGTTGGGTGACCAGTACCGAACTCGCAACACAATAAATTCCAGCCCAAACTATCACTAATTTTCCCCATCCCCAATTTCGATGCTCCCAGGCAAACCGCAGCCCATAGGGAAAGAAGATGAACCAAGGGGAAATTTTTAAAAATGCGATCGGGTAGTACCAAGGAGAGCGATTATAACTCTCCAATTGCGACCAAAAATGCTGTAGCGACTGGGTATCAAGTCTTATTGTCCTGAAAGCCTGACCGTATTCAAGCGATCCAGCTGTGTACCAAGCAGCCCAAGGCCCAAGCCCCAAGCATAAGCCAAACCACCAATAAGTAGATGTGAGGAGTCTTGGAGTATCCCAGCCCAGAAATAGTAACGTAACTGCCCCCATCAACAGTCCAATTGGAATACCCTTAGTTAAACAAATTAGCCCCCATCCTAACCCAACACCCAACGACCAGCGTAAGTCACGACGCGATCGCACAACGCACCACATCATGAAAATGACAAAACACAAGGTCGCTCCATCGACCATTGCCAGACGACCCTGATAGACAACGGGTAGTAAAGTCAGATAAATCAAACAAGAAAAAATCGCACTTTGACGAGCGGGAAAAATTTCCCGACCAATTCCATACAGTAGGGGTACTGACAGAGCACTTAAAATAGCACCGGGTAAGCGCGTTGTCCACTCATTAATACCAACAAATTTATAGGTACCAGCAACTAGCAAATAGACAAGGGGTGGCTCTGCCAAATCGGGTTTACCCATGAAGCTCGGGTAAAGCCACGACAATGAATCAACAGGGGTTTTACTAAGTTCGCGAGCAACTAAGGCAATCGTTCCTTCGCCCCAATCTTGCAAGGGGGGACTATCCAGATTAATGCAGAAAAGGAGTAGTGCGGCTAGGAGTAATCCTACACTGAACAACCTATCAACCCAGGGTTCTTTCCGGCGAATTGTGTTTCCTGAGCGTCCCCAAGTAAAAGTTTGACGATTCATCTTTACCAACAATTCAAATTACTGCTCGTTGCCAGTCCCGTTTCTTATGACAATCCGATCTGCTGTTCGGGAGTAAAATGACTCGCAGCAGCGGTACCCCTTTCAAAGGTGACTTTCCAATTATGAATGAGAAATTTACTAGCGTTAGCTGGGTTGAGTCTTATGTGCTTCACTCGCTTTTGTTCTGTGAAACAAATATTTTCAAATCGACAAGCTGAGCCATCCATGAAGATGGCAAGACGATAACAAAACAACAATCAACCTCCGATGTTTCAGATCAAGCTTAGGCAACAAGTACCCAAGCTAATGTCAATAATGCAGCAGCTCCTTACGGAATGAAGCCGTTGGACAAATTGCTACCGAACGGTGACATAGGGGGTACACCCATCACTCAGAAAACTGGAGAATTTGAGAAGATGACTGTAAAATCGAGCCTCTCCCTATCTCCTTACCTCCCTGCCAGAAGCATCTGCTCTCTTACCATTAGCAATCTGCACGCCAAGATTTTTTCGGTAACGATGCTTCCTCGCTCTTCTATGCCCGAAAGCCAGTAAAGGCAGAACCAGACAGCGTAACCGTAATGAGTAAATCGCCCCCAACGCAGTCTTTGGCAAGACTTCAGCCCCAAGCCGAATGACTCAGACAAGTCTTGTAGAATCCAAGTGCTAAAATACCCGCAATGAATCACAACTTAACGGTTTCTTTAAATTACAAACCAAATTTGAAAATTTGTTGGTTCAGCAGCACCACGACTAGTTTCTCTAATCGATTCTGACGGTAGCAATGCACTCGAATAAAGTGACACTCCTACACAATAGTAAAGAAAATTATGGGAAAAACAGAAGGGGTACCTTACAAAAAGTCAAGGTTGTGCAGTCGTGGTTATTTTTCGTGGTGTTCTTCCTAGGAGGTATGCACTCTGTTTCACTGGAGGTGTGACAATAGAAAAGCTTTTTCGAGAGGTAGTGAGAGCTACCCTTGGAGACAGAGTAGCCTTTTAAAGTAAGGAAAAGGATGATGCGGTGGGCAACAGCAGTAGTGCTTATTCTCCCTCTACCTTCATTCTTAACTACCTACATCCACCAAATTTATCCGGATAGCTATAAATGCGAGAGTACGATTGGCTATAACTCCAGACAACTCAGACTGAGCCTTGCCAACATGCCCAAACAACAGGATGATAATGCCCAACTCAACTAAACCTGTTTAGTTAGCTAAGTACTGGAAACTCCCACAAGTATTGCATTTGAGTTTATCTGAAGCATGAGTAACGACGAGGGATCGCTCGTGCTTTGTGACTAGATCGACATCACTGACCTGGATTTGCTAAAAGTTGTACCCTGTTTATGAAGTACCTCGCACATTGCCCATGGTCAGATTACCTACCTTTGTTGCTCTTATTAAAAACCGACTCATGCTTTTGAACACAAAAAAAGGTGCATTTAGAGCTGAGTCGATCGCCTGCGACACTTAGGAATATGGAAGGATCGTTTGAACTAACTCTACAGATGGTCATGGCTGTCCTTGCCGGGATCGGTGCCCAGGTAATAGCGGCTTACTTGAAAGTTCCAAGCATTGTCTTTCTCCTCGTGTTTGGCATTTCCCTCGGGCCAGATGGCTTAGGTTTGTTGCATCCGCAAAAACTGGGAGTCGGTCTGGAAGTCATTGTGGCCCTCTCTGTGGCAGTCATTTTGTTCGAGGGAGGGCTAAGCCTGGAACTACGAGACTTGGGTAAAGTGTCTGGTAGTCTCAGAAACTTAGTCACATTGGGAACACTGATCACGCTGTTGGGAGGCGGCATGGCAGCGCACTGGCTGGGTGAATTTCCCTGGTCAATTGCCTTTCTTTACGCGTCTCTCGTGGTTGTTACCGGTCCAACCGTAATTAGCCCTCTGCTCAAACAAGTGACAGTAGATCGTCAGGTAGCGACGATCTTGGAAGGAGAAGGAGTCTTAATTGACCCAGTGGGTGCTATCCTCGCCGTTGTGGTTCTCGACACGATTTTGAACGGTGATGCTAGTCCTTCCGAGGCAATTATTGGTCTAACGTTGCGCCTCGGTATCGGTGCTAGCATCGGTGCAAGTGGTGGTTGGCTGCTAGGCTTAATTCTCAAACGCGCTAATTTCATCTCAGAAGAACTTAAAAACCTAGTCGTGCTGGCCGGAATGTGGGGCTTGTTTGGCTTAGCACAGATGATTCGCTCTGAAGCTGGCTTGATGGCAACTGTCGCGTCTGGAGTTGTACTGGGAGCCTCTGCTCTACCAGAAGAGCGCTTATTGCGGCGGTTCAAAGGACAATTAACTATCCTGGGCGTCTCAGTGCTGTTTATTCTGCTCTCAGCCGATTTGTCAATTGCCAGTATCTTCGCGCTCGGCTGGGGTAGCCTTTTCACGGTCTTAGTCCTGATGTTTGTAGTGCGCCCAATCAGTATTGCCTTATGCACCTGGAATAGTTCGCTCAATTGGCGGCAGAAATGCTTTTTAGCGTGGGTTGCGCCTAGAGGAATTGTCAGTGCCTCTGTTGCTTCTCTATTCGCGATTCTCCTAACTGAACGGGGGATAAATGGTGGGGACTCCATCAAAGCATTAGTCTTTTTGACGATCCTGTTGACTGTCTTCTTGCAAGGACTGACCGCTCGTTGGGTCGCCAATTGGCTGCAAATTAACCGGCAGTTGGGAGCTACAGGAGCTGTAATCATTGGTTGTAACCCGTTAAGCCGCTTGATTGCCCGTCTGTTTCAAGAGCGGGGAGAATCTGTAGTACTCATTGACACTGACCCAGAAGCGTGCCAAAAAGCCGAACAAGAAAATTTGCGGGTGTTTCAAAGCAGTGGCTTGGATATTGACATTCTGGAAGAAGCTGGACTCGATTCCATGGGAACGTTCCTGGCAATGACCAGTAATGGTGAGGTGAATTCGGTACTCGCTCAACGAGCCGCTGAGGAGTTCCAACCACCGCGTGTCTTGGCGGTATTTCCTCGCGACCCCCAAAGCAACACAACTACCAACAACACCAAAGTGAATCAAGCGTTCGTCCCGCAACTGTCGATCAAATCTTGGAACCAGTACCTCAACGATGGGCAAGTTAAGTTGGGGCAAACTACACTCAAAGAATCAGGACTTGCGTTTCAACGAGCGCACTTACAAGCCTTAATTCGTTCTGGAGAACTTTTGCCACTACTGGTGGAGCGGGAATCGAGTTTTCAAGTTGTACCAGCCACTGAAACTTGGCAAGCAGGCGATCGCATTATTTACCTCCTGCATGACCCCAGACCAAAACTCCTCAAGCGCTTATCGGGTGCTAGCCCCTCGACTCGTCTGGCATTAGAGAAACTGCCAGAAGTTGAAGAAGTCCCCATTTCAGCGGCTCTTTCAAGCACGCCTGTAGAAGAAATGGCACAGTAAGTCATTGACTTAGATGCTGCGAACCGCATCTAAGTAGCATTGGTAAACACTTCGTCCGAAGCAAACGAACGTTACATTCTCTACCGAGGTACTGCTCGTCAGAAAACGGCTGACTTCACGAACGGCAATTTTAGAGGCGAGTTCCATGGGGAAACCAAATGCACCCGTGCTAATCGCCGGAAACGCAAGGGTTCTGAGCGAGTATTGCTCTGCCAAGGCTAAGCTGTTGCGGTAACATCTTGCCAATATCTCACCTTCGCCGCGATCGCCTCCTTGCCAAACCGGACCAACCGTATGAATAATAAACCGTGCGGGCAGGTTGTAACCATTCGTTATCTTGGCTTCTCCTGTCGCAATACCATTGAGCTGGCGACAGGCTTCTTTTAACTCTGGCCCAGCACCTGCGTGAATTGCCGCATCTACACCACCTCTACCGGAAAAAGACCGATCGGTAGAATTGACAATGGCATCCACGGCTTGGCGAGTGATGTCACCTTCAACGACCTCCATTCGATGGAAAATATTTTGAGCGTAGACTTGACGGTGCCGCTCCCTTGAACTGCGCTGGCGATAGTAGCTTTGGGAAGAACTGCTTCTGGTGAACCTTTGGTACTGTCGTGCCTGGATATCAGTATCTAGCTGAGTTAAATCGCTCACTTCTTGCTGCATCTGAGGTGAACTAGAAATATCTAAAACTGACAGTCTGGTATCTTGGAGCAATTGGCTAGCTGCCTCATAGTCGCTCTGCTCGACCAGTCGCACTGCTTCCTTCTTAGCGCGTGCTGCCATCAATAGAGCAAC
>DATNPT010000602.1:0-4750 GCA_036703075.1 Chroococcales cyanobacterium | reverse complement strand
GCTGCTGATACGAAAGACCATACAGTTAGCGATACATTTGTGCAGTTGTTGCGGACTCGGTGAAGTATGGGCGGTTAAAACCGCAACTACACAAACAAAACCCGCCTGCGCGGGTTTCAAAACTTTTGATTTTTCATTAGTTCGCGCAGGCGGACTTGGTTTTTATAGCCGCGATTTCCAATCGCTAGGGCTTAAATTGACACTAATGCACGGCGGTTCGCCCCTACAATTGGGTGTATGCCACACAATAAATAACTGCTAAAATACCTTTTTAAATTTATTAGGCAATCATCTATTTTTGCCTAAATTTAAAATGAAAAAATTCCCTTTTTGTGAAATAAACTATTGCTTTTTTTCTAATTCATTGCTAGTGTTGAATTTGTACAAAATCATTATATACAAAGCCGCGCTGGTGGAGTTTCGCAGACCTTGGCAGCGCGGCTGACTCCCAAACTATTAGGAGCTATTTCAATCATGCCAAAAAGACAACGACCCTTTCCAACCAATCGCAATTATCCTACTCCACCTCGCCCATTAAGCGATCGCGATCGTAACCTGATTGCCCTGTACAGCCAGTGCCAACTGAGAATGACACCCCAGCAGTTTTATGCCAAGTGGAAAGTCTCTCAGGAGGAACTCGCTTTAATCTGTTCGCGATCGATTTCCACTGTCCAACGTTGGTTCTCACAAGGGCGCTACCATCAGCGTCCGACTCCCAACGATTTGCACCACCTCGCACTGATGGACTTTCTCCTGGAACATGGCGAGAAAATTCCCGAAGCCCTCTGGAATTTGCTGTGTCCTCGAAAGTAGATATTCGCCCCCCTAGCCCCCCAATTCTGGGGGGAACCGGAAATCAAAGTCCCCCAGGATTGGGGGATGCAAGGGGGCATTCCAGGATTTATGCAACAGGTTTAATAATTTCCCTGGAACACAGACCCTCCCATATTTTCATCATCTGACCCAACAATGACACCACCTGTTTGCCCAGGCACCAGTTCGATCGCTTCGACCTTATGATATTTGAAGCGATACAACGGAACGAGTTGGGAGTTTTGCTGAAATGCAATCTGCTGGTTTTGTAGCGCAAACGCACCCGCAACATACACCGCAGAGTCAAAGGGACCATCATCTCCGTTATCAGCCGCTGAAGAAATGAATGCAACTCCTGCTGAATCTACTTTTAGATCTGAAACGTGGCGCACTGCTGAAGTCGGTAACGGCACTTGGATTGGAGTAGAACCGATGGGAGTAATCTGGTAAGTGTTGAGGTTAAACCGTCCCCAGTAGAGTATGGCGGGCTGTTGGTCTTGCCCCCGATGCGCCCAAGAAGCTAGCAACTGACCGTTGATTTTCTGTAGGGCAAAGGCTTCAATATTACTTTCCTTGGGAATACCCGGTAAATCGAAGACTTTCAGCATTGAGACAGTCCGATTAGAGCTATCCCAGCCCAAGTGATAAACCCTTCCTGCACTCGTAGCCGCCATGAAAGTGGGTTCTGATGTCCCTGGAACGACTGTTAAAGCCTCCAAGTCAATGGGCAACGCGATGCCACTCGGCCAGGTTAAGGGCAAATACTGGGGTGACTCTTCACCCTTAATCGTGACGATTGCCAGACGCCCCTGACTTTCAGCTTTGTTGTCGTGGACGATGAGAAACGAACGGGAATCGTTTAGCTGTTCCAGCAGAGTCATACCACTGATTCCGAAGGGTATGCCACCCCGAACCGGACGCCACTGTTGTGAACCAACGGTGTGGGATACGAGTAAAACTACGGCAACAGTTGCGATAACCAGTAGGAATCTAGGAATTCGACGCATAAACAGGTATTTGAGACTTCTATGTCTTGAGGAGATGTTAACGGAACTGGGGATTTTTTAAAGTTTTAAAGTTTTTTGGGCTTTTTGACGCAAATTCATTAGTATTGTGAATGCAGAGCTAATTTTTGTTAATTCCCAAAACGTTGAGCAACAGAACACCAAACTTTTCCCTTGGCAACGCTGATGCACCAGTTACTACCCAATAGGTCACTAAAAGCCTAGCTCACGGGGTTCATCGGGTACTGATACGTAAGTTGCGCTCCAGATCGGCTGCTTGGGGAATACAGGGTCATGCGTGGGGAATTGTTACGGATAGGTTTCTAGTGTTCCCCTTTATCCTCGACTCTTTTTGTCCTGTCAGGAGAGAAAGGCAAGTACGAGATAGCAAGGAAATTGAGATGGGACTGTCTGCTTCAGCCATCAACGATTTTCTCTAGAACCCTCTTATCGGGGAATGAGGGGTGTGAGAGTGAGTGAGGTGAAGGGTAACACCATGCTAAGAATGCGATCGCACTCATTTGTAAAAAAACTACCCTTAAAAGAAAATGGGGAGAATGGGTGAGCGGTATGAAGGCATCTTGGTCTGACAACAATCAACCCAAGTGGCAGTTGAAGAAAAACTTAGAACTTATTTCCATCACGCCGAATACAGTCAGTGCCTTGATGGTTACACTCGATCGCCTTGGGCAAATTGTCGCTTTTAATGAGGCTTGCGAACGATTAACGGGTTATCCGTTCGGTGAAGTCAGGGGTAAGTATGTCTGGGATCTGTTCTTGATTTCAGAAGAGATAGAGGCATTTAAAACTAACTTCTTCCATCTCAAAACGGGAAGTTTTTCTGAGTACAACTGTGAAAGCTGCTGGGTAGTGAAAGACGGTACTCGTCGCCGAATTGCTTGGTCAAACACTGCCCTCCTCGATCGCGAGGGAACACTTGAGTATGTTATCTGCACTGGCACAGATATTACTGAATGCCAGCCGTGGGCGAAAGAGCTAAACCAGCAGGAGCAACCAGCACAACTCGGGCATCACAGTCGCACCACTACGCTTATGGCTAAAAAGCAAGCGATCGAGCTTGAAAAGGAAATTGCTGAACGCAAGCGAACAGAAGAAACCTTAAGAGCTTTATATAAGATAAGTACAGCTCGAAAACTCAGCTTTGAGCAACGCTTGCAAGGACTCCTAGCAATCGGTCGCCGCCGGTTTGGGATGGAGATGGGGGCTTTAGGTCGAGTGAAAAACAATTTCTACGAAGTCATTGCTGGTCAAGTTGCTCCCAAGTCCAACTTCTCACTTGCTCCAGGGACTCGATGGGATTTGGAGCAAACGTATTGCCGCGTGACGCTGGGAGTCAATGAACCGGTTGCGTTTGAATCGGCTGGAACATCTCAGTGGTGTAAGCTTTCTGCTTATGCTTCCAGTCGCTTAGAAGCTTATATTGGCATGCCAGTGATTGTAGCTGGTCAAGTTTACGGCACCTTAAGTTTTTTCAGCCTCAAAGTTCGCCCTCACCCCTTCAGTGCAGGAGACAAAGAGTTGTTGAAGCTGATGGCGCAGTGGGTGGGAGCGCTGTTAGAGCGTCAGCACTCAGTAGAAGAACTACGACAATCAGAAGCGAGATTTCGAGAAATCGCTCAGAGGGAGGCACTGCTCAACCAATTAGCTAGTCAGATTCGTCGCTCTCTCGACCTCAATACGATTTTGGAGACGGCGGTGCACGAGATTCGCAACCTATTGCAGATCGATCGCTGTTTCTTTCTGTGGTACCGACCTGAACCCGTTCAGTCGGTTTGGGAAGTTGTGGCGGAATCGCGGAGTGCTTCTTTTCCCAGCTTGATCGAGTATTGCATCCCCATTACAACCTTTGGTCCCTTGACGACCAGGGTTTTTAAGAAAGAAATCGCTCGTGTCGATAATGTGAGATGCCTGACTGACTTAACCGAGCAAAAGTTCTTCTTTAGCCTTGGTTACACGGCTCTCTTGGCACTACCAATCCATACCACATCCGGTCAAATCGGTGTCGTTACCTGCGGTCACTCTGGCGGCCCTAGACCTTGGCGCGAGGAGGAAGTAGAATTGCTACAAGCTGTTGCCGACCAACTTGCGATCGCGATCGACCAAGCCGAACTCTACAAACAAAGCCGTGCGTCGGAGGCAGCAGCAACCGAGCAAGCAACTAAACTCGCCCAAGCGTTGCACGAACTCCAACAAGCCCAAGCCCAACTGGTGCAAAGCGAAAAGATGTCCTCTTTAGGGCAACTGGTGGCAGGTGTCGCTCACGAGATCAACAACCCCGTTAGCTTTATCTACGGCAATCTCACCCATGTCAATACTTATGCCCAGGACTTGTTCGATCTGATCGAACTGTATCAGGAATCGTATCCTCAACCAGGAAACGCGATTCAATCGTTAATCGAAGAGATTGAACTCGATTTTATTAAGGAAGACCTGCCCAAAATCCTAGCGTCGATGAAAATGGGAGCCGATCGCATCACCCAAATTGTGCATAGTTTGCGGCGGTTCTCGCGGCTGGATGAAGCGGAGATGAAATGGGCAGACCTTCACGAAGGTTTGGATAGCACTTTACTCATTCTCTCGCACAGCCTGAGCGCCAAATCTCCTCGTCCCAGGATCGAGGTCATCCGGGAGTATGGCGATTTACCGATGGTGCAATGCTACCCCGGACAGCTCAATCAGGTATTTATGAATATTTTGAGTAATGCGATCGATGCGATCGATGACTATAACAAAGAACGTTCGCCTGAAGACATTAAAAATCATCCCAGCATGATTCGGATTCGTACTGAGGTCAGCAATAATGAAAACGCGATCGTTCGGATTATCGACAATGGTTCAGGGATGACAGAAGAAGTATGCCATCGCTTATTTGAGCCATTTTTTACCACGAAACCTGTTGGTCAGGGAACAGG
>DATNPT010000600.1:0-5967 GCA_036703075.1 Chroococcales cyanobacterium | reverse complement strand
ATTGTAGATAAAGATAGCTCAATAGGTGAGGGTGCGTTATCTTTACCAACAGCAGCAACTATCCACCTCACTCCTGTTGGTGGCTCTTTAAGGAGGCTTAAGGGACTAGTCGCAGAGCGATCGCTGTATCTGCGTTGGTGGTAATGTTTGCTGAACGGGTGCAAAACCTACACTAGGCGCTGGTTCTAACTGATAGAGAGTTTAGCCTCCAGCCTTTCGAGCCAATTCTCCAGCCGCATAGGCCTGTAACTATTGCCATAAAAAAATTGAGAGAATGAATAGCGATCGGGCTGCTACAGGTAAGGGAAGCATTCTAGTTGTTGATGACACACCGGAAGATCTGCACTTGCTAGCGACAATACTGAGCGAACAAGGATATGACGTTCGGAAACTCATCAACGGGCAACTCGCTTTAAGCGTTGTGCAGACAGTCTTACCCGATCTGATTTTGCTCGACATCAACTTATCGGGAATCGATGGTTATCAGATTTGCCAGCACCTAAAAGCTTCGCCTCTAGTTAGTGAGATTCCAGTTATTTTCATCAGCACTGTTGATGGAGTCTTAGATAAAGACAAAGTCTTTGCGGTGGGAGGAATAGACTACATCTCTAAACCATTCCATGGGAAAGAGATTTTAACTCGGATCGAGCATCAACTGAACTTGCGTTGGCTGCAACAGCAACTTGCCGAACAAAAGGCACAGTTGCAAGAGGCAATTCGGACTTGCGATCGCGAAATGTTGCAAAGGGAAGCCACTGTGCAAGATTGCCAGCAAGCAAAAGCCTCACTCCGCCTGTCAGAAGAGAAGTTTTCTAAAACCTTTCGTTCCAGTCCTAACCCGATCGCAATTACCACGCTCGCACAGGCACGCTATGTTGAAGTGAACGATAGCTTCGTGTCCGTTTCCGGCTACGATCGGGAAGAAATTATTGGCTACACCTCCCTCGAACGAGAGTTCTGGGTCAATCCAGCCGATCGCGATCACTTGAGACAAGTGTTGCAGGAACAGGGAATCGTTCGCAACCAGGAATTTGATTTCCGCGTCAAGTCCGGTGAAATAAGAACAGGGCTGTTATCGGCAGAAATTATTATTTTGGACGGACAAGAATGCGTGCTATCGGCGATCGACGATATTAGCGATCGCAAGCGAGCAGAAGCGGCATTAAAAGAGAAAGAACAGATTCTGCGCTTAGTTATTGATAATATCCCGCAGCAAATTTTTTGGAAAGATACCAACTTAGTCTTCCTAGGGTGCAACAAGAACTGGGCTCAAGCGGCTCGAATTGATAACCCAGACTCCGTAGTAGGAAAGACAGACTATGACTTGCTCGCCAATCGAGAAATTGCCGAGCATTATCGAGAACGCGATCGACGAGTGATTGCGACAAATCAGCCAGAATCTCACTTGGTTGAAATCAAACAAAAACTGAACTCAGATGGACAACCCATCTGGCTCGATGTCAATCGAGTGCCAATTCATGACTCCGAAGGAAATGCGATCGGTGTTTTGGGAACGATAGAAGATATCACTCAGCGCAAACAAGCGGAGGACGCTCTTCAAGAAAGCCAAAGACAGTTACGCAACCAAAATGCTGTACTGGTTCAACTGGCCAAAAATAAAGCGTTGTATCAGGGCGATTTGAAAACAACGTTGCGGGCAATTACAGAAGCGGCAGCTCGGACTTTGGAGATCGAACGAGCTAGCGTGTGGTTGTATGACCAGACAGCTTCTAAACTCCAGTGCCTAAACTTGTTTGAGTTCAGCCTCAATCGGCATTCGGCCGGTGCCGAACTCTTGGCAGAAGACTATCCGGCTTATTTTCAAGCCTTGGAAGAAGAGTGGGCAATTGCCGCTGATGATGCCTACAACGATCCGAGAACTAGAGAGTTTGCTGAGTCTCACATGAGTACTTCAGGAATTGCTTCCATGTTAGACACACCGATTCGCCTAGGTGGGCATACAGTTGGAGCAATTTGTCTAGAACGAGTGGGACAAGTACGAAATTGGACATTGGAAGAGCAGAATTTCGCGAGTTCTCTGGCCGATTTAGTCTCGTTAGCGATCGAAGCACGGGAACGCCAACGCGCCCAATTTGCCCTACAGCAAGCTGAGGAGAAATACCGCAGCATCTTTGAAAATGCGGCTGAGGGAATTTTCCAAACGACACGGGATGGGCGCTACCTCAGTGCAAATCCAGCATTAGCTCGGATGTATGGCTACTCTAGCGCGGAGGAACTGATTGCTCAGGTGACAGATATCGGACAGCAAATCTATGTGGACCCGAATCGTCGCACTGAATTTATCGCTGCGATGGAACACAGTGATGGGGTATCTAGGTTTGAACTTCAGGTCTATCGCCAAGATGGCAGGATGATTTGGGTATCTGAGAACGCCCGTGCGGTTAAAGATGCTGAAGGACGGTTGCTGTTTTACGAAGGTACGGTTGAAGATATCACGCTTCGCAAGCAGGCAGAGGAAGCCCTACGCGCCGAACAAGAACGGTCAGAACGCTTGTTGCTCAATATTTTGCCAAAAGCGATCGCAGAACGTTTAAAACAAGCGCCGAGTGCCATCGCTGAGCAATTCAACGAAACGACGATTCTCTTTGCCGATCTAGTAAGCTTTACACCTCTAGCGTCCCAGATGTCTCCTACAGAACTCGTCAACTTGCTCAATCAAATTTTCTCCACCTTTGACCAATTAGTTGAACGGCACGGGTTGGAGAAGATTAAAACTATTGGCGATGCCTATATGGTGGCAGGCGGTTTGCCGATGCCTCGCTCCGACCATGCCGAAGCGGTTGCGGAGATGGCACTAGACATGCAACGGGAGATTGCACGCTTTCGACGGGAAGATGGCAAACCCTTTCGTTTGCGGATTGGCATTAATACGGGTTCTGTCGTAGCAGGAGTGATTGGCATCAAAAAGTTTATCTATGACCTCTGGGGTGATGCAGTTAATGTTGCGTCTCGGATGGAATCTCAGGGCAGTGCTGGGAGAATCCAAGTCACAGCCGTTACTTACGAGCGGTTGAAGGGTAAGTATTGGTTTGAAGAACGGGGAGTCATTGATATTAAGGGAAAAGGGGAAATGACTACCTATTGGTTGACGGGGAAGAAGGAATCTTAGCGGGTGCATCCCGATCGGGATTCAATCAATCTTAGACTTGCTTGAGTAAACCTATCCACATATCGGGTGGATTAGAGTAGTAATCAATTACCTCAATTTGATATCGAGAAAAACCAGAACCCTCTGATAAAAGAATATAATCACCGGGTTTTATACCTTTGCCTTGACCCGTCATGTAACCTTTTAACTCTCTGTCTATCGGTTCAAAGATGTAATCACTTCCATTGACAAGTTGAGTATAGTCATGGGTTCTATTTTTTTGATTAAGTTGACTCTTTCGTTGTCTAGCCTTAGAGAAAAGATTTATCCTCAAATATAAATTCGAGGAGAGGAAATCCATAAGACTACCTTCAAAAATGCCCATAATCAACTTGTTCTAGGTAACAATTCCTGCTAGTACATGAATATGACTTAAAAAAATTAACACCCTTGTATGTTGATACTATGTATCTGTTGTGTCAGAAACATATCAGTCTTACTTAATACTATAACCGCTATAATTTTTCACGTCATTTGTAGCATCGCTCCCTCTTAATGGTGATTTCATCACTCTTGGGAAAGAATTCTGAAAAGATGGGGAATACGTTACCGGGAAGGGCGAAGCATTTGGAGATACAAGTTGCACGTAAGGGCACGATAATATCGTGCCCTTAACAGTGATACCATGAACTGATTTAAGGCAATCTAGCTTAGAAACGGTTGGCATAACTGCCGGAAATCCTCGCCTCGATGCTCGAAGCTTTGGTATTGGTCGAAGCTAGCACAGGCGGGTGAAAGCAAAACGACACGGGCATCATACTGTTGAGCTAATTGAGCCGCTCTCGGTACAGCATTTGCCATTGTTTCGACAATTTCATAGCGATCGCATCCCGCTTGCTTGAGGCGATCGGCAAAGGCGGGTGCTGCCTCCCCAATGAGTAAAACAGCAGCCGCTTTCGCTTGAATGGTTTCAATCCACTGGGTATCGTCGCCAGCTTTCGCTTCTCCCCCCGCAATTAAAATCGCAGGACTTGCTACCGAAGCTAATCCAACCTGCGCCGCATCGTAATTGGTAGCTTTACTGTCGTTGATGAAATCAATTCCCTGCCAAGTGATAATGTGTTCGAGGCGATGAGGGACACCGGGGAAGTTGGCAATCGCTTGCGCGATCGCATCTTTCTCAATTCCCGCCAACCGCGCTGCTGCCACCGCCATCAACAAGTTTTGATGATTGTGTTCTCCCACCATTCGCAACGACGCCACTGGCACGATGGGTTCGTCTTGGGCGATCGCCCAACCGTCTTCGATATACACTCCTTGAAGAGGATTCCCCAAAAGATACTCTTTACCTTTGACACTCGTCCAACAGGCATCCGGCCAGTGGTCCAGACCCATTTTGCGTAGGTAAGGGTCATCCCCGTTGAAGACTTGCAGATGCGATCGCTTGAGCAGAGAGGCTTTGATGTTGTAGTAGTTTTCTAGCGTCTTATGGCGGCTGAGGTGGTCGGGTGTAAAGGTCGTCCAAATCCCGATTTTTGGCGAAAGGTCGCGTGATGATTCGATTTGGTAGCTGCTAATTTCTGCGATTACCCAGTCAATCTGGAATGGTTTCAATGCCAGTTCGCAGGCTGCATAGCCGATATTGCCACAGGCGGGTGCATTCAAGCCAGCCGCTTGAAAAATTGCAGCAGTTAGAGATGTAGTTGTGGTTTTGCCATTCGTTCCCGTAATGCCGACCCAAGGAGCTGACTGGAGATGCCGCCAAGCGAGTTCGAGTTCTCCAATCGTATCAATGCCTTTGTTTCTCGCTTCCACTAATACAGGAATATCCCAAGGAACGCCGGGACTCACCACAATCAGTTTCGGTAAATCCAAGTCATCAAGCGTCGGGGAATAGCCCAGTTTAACGGTAATGTCCTCCTGGGAAAGTTCCTGTTGTTGTTGGCGTAATGCTTCCGAGGAGTTGGTGTCGTTAATTGTCACCTGCCAGCCTTCCTGCTTGAGGAGTCGTGCAGCGGCGATTCCGGAGCGTCCCAAACCAATTATCTGAGCATCGGGCATAAACTAAAATGGCAGAAATCCCTGTTTTGCATTCCCCATAGTACCCAGGTGACTATCAGATTGCCAATGCTTAACGGAGTAAGCTCTCATGGAGGAAAGGGAAAAAGTTGATTTAGTGTCCTTTCCCCTTTAACCTTTTTCCTAACTCTTGACAATCAGTCCAAAATCTGCAATTACACGAGCATGATTTCTCAGTAATCCTAAAAGATTTAAGCGATTGCGCTTGATGTTTGGATCGGGGTCCATTACCAATACACTTTCTGGGCCATCAAAGAATGTGCTAACTGTAGGCGCAATCTGAGCTAAAGCATCTACCAGTTGTTGGTAATTTCGCTGTTCTCTGGATGCTTGAGTTTGCGGAACTAAGCTAACAAGAGCATCATAAAACGCTTGCTCCGATGGTTTTTGGAAAAGTTCTGGATTGACAACGGCAGAGGGTTCGAGTTGTTGGGTATCCAAATCTCCTTGGACGGCTAAACGTGCTGAGCGGTTGACCGTTTCGTAGATTTCATCGAGCTTGCCGCTATTACGAATTTGTTGGAGGAATAGGGCGCGATCGCGAACATCCAACAAGTCTTTTAATGCCCGTTGCGTATATTCTGCGTCATTCTCTCCTAGAACCGCATTGACTAAATCGTAGTCTATACTGGGCAAATTGTAGGCAGTATTTCCCTCTTGTAATAGAGTGCGGATGCGTTGCAAGAAAAAGTCTTCCAAAGACGCAACAGGTGATGCCTTATCTGAATGAGCGGCAACAAAATCTGCGGCAGCTTGCTCTAATAATTGTTGTAAGTTGA
>DATNPT010000595.1:0-7178 GCA_036703075.1 Chroococcales cyanobacterium | reverse complement strand
AAGCTCCAGCAGAAAATCGCGATCGCAAGACTAGCTAACCACGGTACCCCCATCCAAGTCATAGGATGAACGCCGGTAATCCAAAATAGCGCCAACCCGTGGTAACCAATACCCCAGACTAAACCGTAAAGCCCACACTGGCGAATGCTTCGAGCATTAGCAACGCTCCACCATAAGGGAACTAACGCAATCCACGCTAAGGGCCAAGCCTCTACTGGTGACGGGGTCAACCCCATTAAGATACCACCGATGAGTGATAAGAGTAAAAGGAAGGTTTGTGGAAGTCGCTGTGACAGTTTCATGTTGATGTAAATCCAGAGCGAAGCAGGTAGCTTGACCCAAAACAGGAGACACATAAACATTGTGACGCTAAATCCAAGAGTGACGGAGATCGAACGCATGAAACAGATGCTCGATCGCGATTCAATAAATAGCGCGATCGAAACTCCGAACTCGTTATTGAGTTTCTACAAAACCTCGCTCGATTAAAGTTAATACTTTTTTAGCCTAAAACTTAGACTTTTCATACTGGCGAAGTGAGGAGGTTATCACTTATTAATAAGAATAGTGATAGAGCTTTGAATCGATTCAATTTCTGATATTATTGACTCTAAAATTTGAGGACTGACTACTGAAGCATCTATAGGATACAGCGATGTGCTGACAACCATTTTTTCCTTTTCTCCCTCGACAAGAAGAGTGATAGAACCCCGTTTGTCAGGAGTTTCTGCAACCACCTTAACTGCTGATCTTCCATTAATCGCGAACTCTCTTACATCCTTAACTTTATAGCCGGTCTGCAAGAGTATTCCTATATAAGATCCTGCTGCTTGAGAGAATTTTGTAACCCCCTTTGGTAATTCACGAGGAACCATCAGAAAATCTCTAATGGTTGTCGTGATTGTTGCGACTGGGCCTTCAGCCTTATTGGTAATACTTCTGGCGAGAAAAATATCGGAGTTGGGGTTAGATTCTTGAGTGATAAATCTTTGCCAGCTAGTCGGATATCTCAAAGAGTAACCACCTGGAGAAATGATTGAAGCTGGAGCTAGACTTGGAGCCGCTTCAATAGATTCTCGATTTACGTTAGAAGGATTTACGGGGATAGATTGGGTCGTTAAAATTTTAGAGTCTTGTAAGAGAGTTGGAGAAGAAGAGAAATTGAAAATCGTTAAGCTTATTAAATGCAACATCATGAGGTTTCAGGAAGCTTACCAGAAATGAGCCTGCTAAGGCATTCAGTAATTTTAAACAATAAATGTTCAGAAATGAAGCCAAAAGCCATTTATTCAAACTTATCAAAAACTCGAACACTTCATCTTTGCTATCTTCAGGCGTGTATGTGTCAATAAATCAGCTATGTCCATTGGATGACTAAATTAACCAAATGTTAACTAAAGCTATCAGATAGGAAGAGAGGATGTTCCATGTAAAGTTTTGTATCTAAGCTAAACATTTCTGTAAATGTTTATAACATCAACGCTTTACCTAAATTTGGTAGAACAAATCAGAAGGTAAAGATACTTTTCCCATTACACTCTAACAACACAAATTTCTGATGAATTAGGACGGGTCTTTCCTTTATCCTTATTGGCAGTTACCTAGAGTTTGGCTCAACTACTGTTTCTTTGAAGAGGTAAATTCACCCTATGACTCAAAGCTGGCGGAGTAGGTGCCGGAAGTTAGGGCTAGTGAGTTCCTTCAGTGTAGTCGGTGTCGCTACAATTAGCCCTGTTCAAGCTCAAGTGAGATCGGATGGAACATTAGGGACTAATGTCACCTGTACCACCACTTGTACCATCACAGGTGGAACCACAACGCAAGGAAACCTCTTTCACAGTTTTCGGGATTTTTCAGTGCCGGAGCAGGGCGCGGCGATCTTCGACAATGCTACAACTATTCAAAATATCTTCAACCGCGTCACGGGGAAAGCGACCTCTAATATCAATGGACTAATTAGCGCAAACGGCACAGCCAATGTATTTATACTCAACCCCAACGGTATTCTGTTTGGTCCCAATGCTCAGCTCAATATTGGTGGTTCGTTTGTAGCAACAACTGCTAATGCTATCGAATTTAGCGATCGCGGCACTTTCATCGCTTCTACTGCTCAAACTGATGTTTCGCTCTTGGCGGTCAATCCTTCTGCTTTTTTGTTCAATCAACTGGCAGCTCAAACCATCACGAATCAATCTGTAGCTCAGCCCTTGAATTCGTCAATTGTAGATGGAGAAGGTTTACGAGTTCCTGATGGTAAAAGTCTGTTGCTTATAGGTGGCAATGTGACCTTGGACGGTGGAGGCTTACGTGCTCCAGGGGGCAGAGTCGAGTTGGGAGGAATGGCAGGAACGGGAAGGGTAGGGCTAATAGTTAATGGCAATACGATGAGTTTAAGTTTTCCTCCCACTGGCTTAGCAGATGTATCACTCAGCAATGGCGCTGAAGTGAATGTAGCTGTAGGTGGTGGTGGGACTATTGCTATTAATGCTCAAAACTTGAATCTTACACAAGCTAGTCAACTACAGGCAGGCATAGCGTCAGATTTAGGTTCTGCTAACAGCAAGGCAGGAGATATTGTCATTAATGCCACACAAGAAGTCACCCAGAGCGGTGGGAGCTTTATTGCTAATTCAGTACAGCCTAAAGCAGTAGGTCAAGCAGGCAATGTAACGATTAACGCCGACACAGTTTCCATGGATGGGGAAAGTTCTAACCCTGATTCTCCATATAGCGGTGCCTACAGCCGATTGGAAGAAGGGGCTGTGGGTCAGGGAGGTAGTATCGAGATCGGGGCGAGGTCGCTTTCGCTCACCAACGGTGCTGTCATCACTACCAGTATCGACGGAACGGGAAATGCAGGGAGTGTGATAATTAATGCCGAAACGGTTTCCTTTGATGGGCAGGGTAGTCTTAATCCTACTGGTGCATTCAGCACCGTAAAAGAGAACGGCATCGGTCAGGCGGGTAGTGTTAACGTAACCGCGAGGTCACTGACGCTCACCCAGGGTGCTGCTCTAATTTCCAGTACCTTAGGACAAGGGAATGCGGGTAATGTAACGATTAAAGCCGACACGGTTTCCTTTGATGGGGAAGGTTCCAACTCTCTTTTTCCCTTCAGCGGTGCCTATAGCCGGGTGGAAGAGGGGGCTGTAGGTCAGGGAGGTAGTATCGAGATTGAGACGGGATTTATTTCGCTCACCAATGGCGCTGTCGTCACTACCAGTATTGACGGAATGGGAAATGCGGGCAGTGTGATGATTAAGGCTGACACGGTTTCCTTTGATGGGCAAGGTAGGCTTAATCCCACTGGTGCATTCAGCGCCGTGAAAGAGAACGGCATCGGTCAGGGAGGTAGTGTTAACGTGACGGCGAGGTCGCTTTTGCTCACCCATGGTGCTGGTCTCATTACTAGTACCTTAGGACAAGGGAATGCAGGCAATGTAACGATTAACGCTGAGACAATTTCCTTTGATGGGGAAGGTTCCAACTCTCTTTTTCCATCCAGTGGTGCCTATAGCCGAGTGGAAGAGGGGGCTGTAGGTCAGGGAGGGCGCATCGAGATTGGCACCCAATCGCTTTCGTTAACCCAAGGCGCTGTCGTTAATACCAGCACCTTGGGACAGGGTAATGCAGGACGTATGTTAGAGTCGATGCCCGCGTTACCACGGGACACCTCTCCTTCCGAACTGTACGTGCGACTTTCATTGCATACAGCTCTTAGTCGATATTTACTTTTCCTTTTTGGGAATTTCGAGCTGCACGAGCTTCTCCGTGGATAGGCTTGTGCTGGTGGCATTGACGGTGAAGCATTTCCAGGTTTGATTTCTTCCGGTTTTCGTGGTTTCCATCAATATGGTGTAATTCCACCTTGTCACCACTGAAAAATGACAGTCCACAAGCTTGACATTGATGATTTTGTTGCTTCAGAAGTGATGCGTGTATCCCTGAATATTTCTTGTTCTCTCTCTTAGCCCAGTAGGTCAGATCTCCATCAAACGGGGATTTATCTCCGGTCACGTTATTGTGGGAACACGCTTTCCAAGGTACTGCGGGAAATGCTTTATGGATTAACCCGTTGGTTCCCTGTCTGTCAAATCTTCCTTGTTTGCGGATAAATTTCCATGTCCAATAGGCTTGTGCCCATAGGTCATGTGAGGACATATTACAGAAACGATTGTAGTTTCTCCAGCCTCTTACCAATGAGCCACATTTAGCGATTCTTTGTTCGAGGGTGAATTTGCTATCTTTCATCGTCACTTTTATCTTGGCTTTTACCTTTGCCGTATTTTCTTGGGATGGCGTGCTGATGAATCTTCCATTAGGTTTCACTTTGAAGTTCCACCCTAGGAAATCGAATCCTTTTGTTGCCTTGACGAGCCTAGTTTTGCTTTCCTTAATTTTCAATCCTCGTTCTTCTAGGAAATAATTGATGTTCAGTCGAAGTCCATACATATTGACATCTGGTTTGCAGATGAATACGAGGTCGTCGGCATACCTTAGACAGGTAATGTCTTCAGTCCTAGAACAATCTTCGATTCCGTTAAGGGCGATGTTGGCTAAGAGTGGGGAAATTACTCCCCCTTGTGGAGTTCCCATTCCTGAATGTGGGAATTCTCCTTTGACTCCAGCTTTGATGGCAAGTCTTAATCCCTTTAGAGCGATTTTTGGAAGTTCTGTTCTCTCCAAAATTGTCTCGTGACTTATCCGGTCAAAACATTTTTCGATGTCCATTTCCAAGATGGTCTTGGTTATCCCCTTTGCGTTAGAGTTTAAGGCTGAAAACAGCCTTTTCTGGACATCGTGCGCTCCCCTTCCGGGTCTGAATCCGTATGAATTGCCGTGGAATGCTGCCTCGGCGGCAGGTTCTAGCGCATATTTGATTAGACATTGGTACGCTCTATCACCAATGGTGGGGATGCCTAGCTTTCTTTGAGTGCCGTCCTTTTTTGGGATGCTTACTCTCCGTAGTTTTCGGTGTTCCCATTTCTTCCATCTTTTGAGCAGATCTTGGGTTAGTTGCAGTCTTTCATTACAATTGAGTGCAATTTTACCGTCCACCCCTGCTGTAGCCTTCCCCTGATTTAATTGGGTGACTTGCCTGACTGCTAGGTATTTGGCAGCTTTGGAGTTTAATAGAAGCTTCTGAAGCTTTCTAACTAACTTGTGGTTGCCATTCTTCCGAGCTTTAAAGATTCTGGTTTGTAGGCGGAAAACTATCTGCTGAAACTTTTTCCAGGGTAGAGCCTTCCAATTATCGGTAGCATTGAGCTTCGTCATAACATAAACCGACTACTAAAGTAATCTCTTTCTCTATCAACCGTGACCAGTTGGGCTTGAGTCCTTAATTCTTGCCGTTTCGGTCACATCCTACCCGTTCATTTCATCTGTGGCTTTGATTTGCCCTACCTGAGTGTTCGACCTCTCAGGAGATCTGAGCGTTTTTCTTCGTTCCGTAGAGCGATTGGTTGCTGATTTAGGACTCTCCAATTCACCCACCACAACCCAGGATTGCACTTGTTACGATTATTTTCGTGCGGGTCTTATGTGGTTATCTGACATTCGTTTCTGTCAGTTGTCTTTGGATGCTTTTTTCGGAGATTCATTTTATCCATGTCAGCCTACCTAACGGGTTCCAGGCATCACAGCCCTCGTTATTCCCGTCCTATTCCCAGCTTCACTTTGATAATCAGTCTTCGTGTGGGTAGGTTTGGCATCACATCATCCCAGATGGGGAGGGCTTACACCCCCATCCCTCTACAGTTATCCTTACTTTATTTAGGGTCAAAACCCAGGCGATGTAAGGACTCTAGTTTATGGATTTACCTAGAAACGAGTCGCACAACCGTTAGACAGATAACCCCCTGAGTGGCTTAGGTCTATTCGCAATTAGTGAAGGGAATTCTCAATAAGTCGGTAGGTGCTGAAGCCGTTCCTCCCGTGCCAACGAAATTACAGCGCTTTCAGAGGATATTCCACGAAATCCGAGTTTGGTAGAGTGTTTGGCATTAGAGAAATATTCAGGTTAAGGACTCTTTACCGGAATGTTTTCCAGCTACAGTAACAATGCCATCACACTCGCCAGCAATGCCCAATGATTGTACCAATCTCTGAAATACGGAAAGTTTATGGAGCCGCCCGAAAAATGAGTTGGTGCGATCGCGTCAATAACCTTAGCGCACGAATGAACTTTGGCTAGTGGGAGAGCGCACTCGCTACACTTGGGAAGCTGTAGTAGCCAGCAGATTGAGTCTGCACTCACGCTGGCTCTTCAAAGCCACAAAAACTCCCCAAAAACAAGCCGACACCCAATGAAAAAGAAACGTCCACAACAGCAAACAACACCCCCAACCAAGGGATTGAATATTGTTGCAATTAAGCGTTCACCTCAACAAGTAGAGCCGCCTCCTGAACAACCAGAAGCATCGATTGAACAGCCTGTTGCTGATGCTGCATCTGTAGAAGAGCCAGTGGTTCCTACCACTGGAGACCAAGCTTCTCATGGCGCTAGAACCTCATCAGTCCCATCAACCTCTCAACCCTCCTCAGATGCTCTTGGCTCTTCCCCAGAACCAGTCGAAGATGCACTGCCAGATGCTCTTGCCTCATCAGCCTCTTCCCCGCAAGAGGCTGCATGCTTCCAGGCAGTTGGCATTATCAAAGGTGAGATAACTCTCGTTGAGGACAGAACTTTTGTGACAATTGGGGAAAAGCTATATGGACTGTATTATGCCAGCAGCCACAAGAGGGCTTATGAGGCGCTCAAAAAAGAAATGGAGAGTACCGGGATTACCCAACAAAGGCTAATCGTCTATCCCAGGATTACTCACTACCCTGGAGGAAAACAGCCCTACCGCCTAGGATTTCAACTGGCAGGGTTTGTGGGTCATGAGGCGTCGGGAGATGGACTTCAAAGCGTTCTCGAAAATATGGAGTTTAAAATCTCCGGTTTATGGCAGTTCATTCCCGTTTGTCGGGTGCCGTGCATCTCAGTGTTTAAGAACTTCAACAAGCAACGGCTTGAGTACATCAAATCGGCCCCCTTGGACAAAAAAGTAAATTTCATGAAGGCATCTCACATTCCGGTTATGTGGCGAGATGCCCCTGTGCCCCCATTCCGGTTTAACCCAAAGCTAGATAAGGGAACTCAGGGCAAAGCGTCCTTTGTCCAGATTAAAGCC
>DATNPT010000205.1:0-4955 GCA_036703075.1 Chroococcales cyanobacterium | reverse complement strand
ATTCAAGGGGGACAACGCAAAGTCCAGTTAGCTGTAGAGCATTTTTACTTTGCTGATGACGATGAATCAGCCAGTTTATCTAAAACTTCTCAACCTTCTTCCGTAAGGGGGGAAAAGAGAGATCGAGACGTTAGCGTTAATCCTTACTACCAGTACATCTTCAACCTCAGCAAATCTCGCAAGTGCCTCATCTTCGCCAACAATCGTACCAAGGCAGAATCCGCGATCGCTAATTTACGACAACTTGCTCAAACTGAAGGTTTACCCGATGTTTATCACGTCCATCACGGCAGTATCTCTGCCCCTTTGAGAGAATCAGCAGAGGAGGCGATGCGCGACTCTACCCCTGCTGTTACTGCAGCAACTGTCACTCTAGAATTAGGCATTGATATTGGGCAATTGGAACGGGTGATTCAGTTAGATGCCCCGTTTTCTGTTGCTAGCTTCTTGCAACGCTTGGGACGTACTGGGAGGCGCGGTAGTCCTGCGGATATGCGCTTTGTTTGCACCGAAGATGAACCATTGGGGGAAGAGTCACTACCCGAACGAATCCCCTGGCAACTGTTGCAGTGCATTGCCATCATCCAACTGTATCTAGAAGAACGCTGGATTGAACCGATACAGCCACTTCGTTATCCTTTCAGCCTGCTGTATCACCAGACAATGAGTATCCTAACGGCAATGGGAGAACTCTCACCTACTGCCCTTGCCCAACAGGTTTTAAGCTTACCTCCTTTTGCTGCCATTTCTCAAGACAATTTTCGGCAATTACTCCGTTATCTGCTCGATATTGACCATATTCAACAAACTGAAAACGGGGGACTCATCATCGGTGTCACTGGAGAACGAATTGTTCGGAATTTTCGCTTTTATGCTGTTTTTTCCGACAATCTTGAATATATTGTCCGAGATGAATCTAAGGAGATTGGTAGCATTGCGATACCTCTACCCTCAGGTAATCAGTTTGCCCTAGCTGGCAGAACTTGGCATGTTGTAGATATCGATCGGAAAAGTAAAACTATCTATGTTAAGGAAAGTGAGGGAATTGCCACTACATCTTGGCGTGGCGGCAGCGTTAGCATTAACAGCAAAATTTTGCAACGTATGCGAAAAGTTTTGTTGGAAGATGTTCAATATCCTTACTTGCAAAAGGCAGCACAAGCTCGATTAAACGCAGCTCGTCAACTCGCTCGAATTTCTGGCTTGGAGCGAGAAACCATTTTCTCCTTAGAAGATAATACTTACTGCCTTTTTCCTTGGACTGGTACGGTTGCTTTCCGAACTTTAGAGCGCTTAATTAATTTCTTTGTTAGAGAATATTCAGATATCCGGAAACTTATCGGCATATCTCCCTACTATCTGGTTGTCAAATTAGGGAAAAGCACGCCCCAAGAATTTTACGATCAAATTATTAAGTTTTCCACCGAAGAGTTAACTGAGACCGATCTAGTTGCTTTTGAAGAAGCCCCTAAGCTGCAAAAATATGATGAGTTTATTCCCAATAATCTGTTGCGCCAAGCCTATGCTAGCGACTATTTGAATGTGGCGGAGCTTCGGCAAATTATTCAAGGGTGGTAGTGTCAGGTACAGCGGTTATAAACCTATAGCAAGCGTCCTTATAGAGAATAGATTTCATCATCTGGTCAAGTGCTGTCAGGTTTTAGCGATCGCCTTTTATCTCAGCTCAAGCCTCTCCTCTCCTCTCCAGAAACAACGAGAAGATAACGATTTGAGAGAAGGCGATCGCTTTACTATTTTTCATGTATTCTCATCTGCTTTCTTAATTTCTAGCCCAATAAAAATCAGTGACTCGATCGTACACGTTATTTTCTGTATCAAATAATACACCTGAGAATGATATGAAGCTTTAGCAAAGTTCCCTATCAAAGCAACTGAATATGTGAAACTTAACCAGTAAGAACTAATCTTTTCAAAATAATCTTTCCAGATTATTTTGAACTTCCGATTAAGCATTTACATTGAGGCGTTCTCATGAAAATTAGTGTAATTTTGCCTTGCTTCAATGGAGCAAAAACTATTGCTATTCAACTTGAAGCACTGACAAAGCAGCAATGGTCTGAGTACTGGGAAGTCGTTGTCGTCAATAACGGCTCGACTGATAATTCAATGGCGATTGTAGAGCAATATCGAGATCGTTTACCAAATTTACGAATTGTAGAAGCACACGAGCCATCCCAGCCAAGACGAGGCGTTGCACATTCCTATAACACCGGTGTAAAGGCAGCAACGGGTGATGCCGTTGTATTTTGCGAATCGGATGATGAAGTGGCACCGGGTTGGTTAACCGCGATGGGCGAAGCCCTCCAGCAGTACGACTTCGTTGCTGGTGCTCTGGAGTATAGAAAATTCAATGAAGCTTGGCAATTAGGAACCGGCGAGCATAATCAAGAAAAAAAGCTCATACAATGCACCTTGCCACCTTACTTACCCTACGCGAGTGGCTGCAATCTTGGCATGAAGCGGTCAGTCTACAAGGCTGTGGGGGAATTTGACGAGTCTGTGTTAGGTAGCTGGGATACTGACTTTTGTTGGAGAGCTCAGTATATAGGAATTGAGCTTCATTACGTACCGAACGCCATCATTCACTACCGCTATCGTCGTCAGTACAGAGCTATGTACCGTCAAGGGAAAAGTTGGGGTGAGGCACACATCCTGCTGCGTAAGAAGCACGAGCCTGATATAAACTGGGGTAAGATTCCTGTCTTAAGGTACCTTTTGGGTATTTGTTCATATCTACCCAAGGGCTTTGTGCGAATCCACAACAGGACAGCTTTTACTGAGTGGCTGTGGGGTCTGGGATGGGAAGTGGGGCTGTTTAAAGGTCTTGTTAAGCATGTAGTTTTTCCCTCTCGCCAAATCAGCCAACAACTAGTAACTGAAGCTGTGAGACCCACTACTACCCTTTCTTCCGACTAGTGCTGTTTTGAGAAGGCGATCGCCAATCGCTTAACAAAATGTAATGAGTTCGGCCTCAGTGATGCCGAACTCATTGAAATACCTTGCTATGTGACCAGTGCTAGCTGAATAGCACTGGCATTAAACAGCAATTCTATGCATTAGCGCCCATTTCGATGACGGCACTACGCATGAAATTAATTCGCTGCTCAAAATCGAGTTGCTTGATTTGATTCGTAAACTCTTGGGTTTCGGCAGGCAGTTCGTAGTCATCCGGTACCTGAATAACAGTACCTTTTTCCATCGCCTGTGCTAAGCGCAGCCACACATCTAACTTAGCGCTGGAACTCAAGGCATGATAGGCGCGGGTAATAGAATTATCTGCACGACTAATGATGTCTCGTTGCGCTTGGAGTTGCTCTTCTTTGGGCAATGCTTGGATTTCATTAAACAGCACTTCAGCCGTTTTTTGGGCAGAAGTTTGGTTGACGGGCGTCAGTTGGTCTTTGATGTCTAGGTAACCAAACCATAGAATGGCGAGTTGAGTATCGACATCAAAGCCCTGGAAGGTTTTTAAAGCCTGCTTTGTATTGTTATCGGTTGCAAAAGTCATATTACAAATCTCCAAAGAATGAGTGCTTGTTCTGTTTTGTTAGCTACAGAGATGAATTTGTTACATCTCTGTCATACTTTTTAAAAAATCTAAAAGATTGGTTAACCTTGCTACAGACAGATATAGCGATCGCGCCCCAGGAGAGAGGTGCTGCTTCGGATTCATATGTAGTCGCCGCTGAACGTATGACTGCGAGTAGCTGCTAGAAGCGGCGAATTAGCGCAAAATGATGAGAAGAGAGAGTCGAGCGATCGCTTACGTGCTCTGCGTACCGTTGCTCGCGATTTCAACTCAGGTAGCCAATATGTTTTTGCACAAAAGCCCTGTTTAGCTAGGTAGAAGGTTGTCTATAACGAGACTAAAGATGCGAAGGTGATGTCGATGAATGAGCTGGATCGATGCTATGTAGTATTGGGGCTTGAGCCTGGAGCATCACTGGAAGAGGTGAACCAGGCGTATAAGGATTTGGCGTTTATTTGGCACCCCGATCGCGTTCCGAAAGAAAATCATCGGTTGCGGGAAAAGGCTCAGGAAAAACTCAAAGAAATCAATGACGCTCGCGATCGATTGCGAGCGATGCAAAAGGAAGCCCAGAACAAAAATGGCAAAGCCCAGCCATCGCCGCAACCTGCACCATCCCGAGAGCCTAAAAAGGCCCCTCGCTCTTACTCCTACTCACAATCGTGGTCCCAATCTCGCTATCAGCGTCCTCAGCAATCCCCCGATCTGAGTGGGGCGGACTTCCGGGGAGCGAACTTGAAAGAAAAAGACTTATCCGGGAGAAACCTGAGTAACGCTAACTTAAGTAACGCTAATCTGAGCGATGCCTTTTTGCATAATGTCAATCTTCAGGGAGCTAGCCTGGAACGAGCCAATCTATTTCGAGCGAACTTATTTCAAGCCAACTTGTCTAACGCTAATTTGCGAGAGACTAACCTAATAGGGGCTGACTTAAGTGGAGCTGACTTGAGAGGAGCTGACTTGACAGGGGCTAGGGTTGGGTCAAAAGATCGACTCTTGGTAAAACTGACGGGAGCGCTCTTAACCGGGGCAATCCTACCCGATGGAACAATTCATGGTTAAAGAAATTGGGAAGTTTGGCTTGGCTCATTTTCTTTGTCTAACTTGAGGGTTAATTAGTAGCAGAAACACCACCAGCTAAGACAAGGGCTGTTTTGATAGGATGGGGGTCTATTCCCGAAAATCACATTGCCGCCTTTAAGTGGCGGTAGTATCATCCTCAATTAACGTTTCTGCTACAGATCCGATGAACCAAGCCCCTACATCATTGCTCTGTTTAACTGTTGCACCCGCTCAAGTATTACGGGGTTTTCAGGCACTCGAACAATCTGGAGAAGCGATCGCACGTTTGGGGCAGCGTCCATTAGTTGTGGGCGGCGATCGCACTTTAGCTGCCCTAACACCG
>DATNPT010000580.1:0-10756 GCA_036703075.1 Chroococcales cyanobacterium | reverse complement strand
GTCGGCAAGCACGAACAAGCCATCCCCTTTTTCCAAAGAACTCTCGCCCTTGCCCCCAACTTCGCTGAAGCTCACTTCAATCTCGCCTCAGCCTTTCAGAACCAAGACAAAATTGAAGACGCGATCGCTCACTACCAGCGAGGACTTGCCCTCAATCCAAGCTACCCTGAAGTTCATCTCAACTTTGGTGCAGCCCTCAAAGCCCAAGGTCGTTTAGAAGATGCAATAGCTTGCTACCAACAAGCCATTACCCTCAAACCAGACTACCCCAAAGCTCACTACAACCTAGCCTTAGCACTACTGCAACACGGAGACTTACCTCAGGGATTCACCGAATACGAATGGCGCTGGCAGTTGCCACACCATCCCCCTCGTAACTTCTCACAACCCCTATGGGATGGCTCAAACCTGCAAGGACAAAGGATTCTGCTCCATGCCGAGCAAGGATTGGGAGACACGATACAATTCATCCGCTACGCCCCCCTAGTTGCACGCCTTTGTGGTTATGTCATTGTCGAGTGCCAAGCCCCCCTCATCCAGCTGCTGACAACTGTTTCTGGCATCAACCAACTCGTTGCTCAAGGTGAGACATTGCCTCAGTTCGATGTCCACGTACCTCTTTTGAGCCTACCTCACCGTTTAGGAACGACTCTAGAGACAATCCCTGCCCAAATTCCCTATGTATCCCAACCCGCGTCTCATCACCTCAAACTCGACGCTCCTCAAGGAACACAGTTTAAGGTAGGAATTGCCTGGGCAGGCAGTCCCAAAAACCCGAACAACCGCCACCGTTCTCTAGATTTAGCCTACTTCTCAACGCTTTTCGACATTCCCGGAGTAGCATTCTACAGCCTTCAGAAAGAATCACCAGCAGCCGAACTCGTTAGACTTGGCGACTACAAGGAACGAATCCAGGATTTAAGCAACCAACTGCACAACTTTACTGATACAGCAGCAGTAGTAGCGCAACTTGACTTAGTCATTACTGTCGATACATCAGTTGCCCATCTAGCTGGAGCATTAGGCAAGCCAGTGTGGGTACTGCTAAATTTTGACCCAGACTGGCGTTGGCTGCTTGGACGCGAGACTAGTCCGTGGTACCCAAGCGTTCGCCTGTTTCGCCAAGACTCCCCTGGTAATTGGCAGGACGTATTTGCGCGAGTAGCAGAATCTCTATCTGCGTTACTAGCTGACAACCTACAGAAATAACAGCGCAACAGGAAGCCAAACCTCTTGATTAGCACGGTGTATTACACCCAAGGGGATATAACTCTAATTGTCAACCGCGATCGCACTCATAAAGTCCTAATTGCAGTCTAGATTTTTCAGTACGTTTCCGCATCACACCAATGCTTGGTGAACGATAGAGTTTATTCATGAACGGTATTACGGTGTAACACCTACTCAGTTAGGTGTTACTAAACACAGCAAAGTTTAGCTTTCTCCTATACTTAACCGCTTCTTAAACGAACGCATTCCAGCCTCATCTTTAGTCGAGCGCAAGATTTGATGAGGTTCAGGGTACCTCTATGCGCTTAAGCAAATTGAGCGGAGAAGTACTGACCCAATCACAATTACGCGCTCTGAAATAACTATCAATCTCTAGCATAGGAATTAACCAATATGGCTACTATTAACAGCACCTCAGTAAACACCAATGGCGTCAACTCACCCACTATTCAGGGAACTGATTTAGGTGAATTGATAGTTGCTACTAGTAGAAATCAAAAGCTTGATGCAGGCGCAGGAAATGACACGCTTAATGGGGGAATTGGTAACACTACCCTAATCGGCGGTCTTGGTGACGATACTTATATTATTAACAGCAGCAACAACCTAATTGTTGAAAACCTAAATGAAGGAATAGATACAATTCAATCTTCTGTCAGCATTGGTCTAGACAGTACAGGCCAGCCGATCGCATATGTAGAAAATATCGCTCTTACAGGTACGAGTAATATTTACGCCACAGGCAATACTCTTGATAACACCATTATTGGGAATGACGGCAATAACTATCTCAATGGAATGACTGGAAATGACACCCTTTATGGAGGAGCTGGGAATGACACTCTATACGGTGCATATACAAACAAGGATAGTAATGCTCTTTATGGGGGGACAGGTAACGATACCTATGTAATTAGCCTGTCCACCGACACGATTACTGAGAACTTAAACGAAGGAATCGATACAGTTCAGTCTTCGATCAGCTTCATCTTAAGTGACAACGTAGAGAACCTAATGCTCACGGGTAGTAATGCGATTAACGGTAAAGGCAATACTCTCAACAATGCCATTACTGGCAGTACAGCAGATAACTGTCTCAATGGTGGCGACGGGAATGACACTTTAATGGGTGGCGATGGCAACGATACGCTAATTGGTGGTTTTGGTAGCGATAGCCTCAATGGTGGAGCAGGCAATGATATTCTCGTCGGAGGGTTTGGTAATGACACGCTGATTGGTGGCGCTGGCGCTGACTCCTTCGCTCTATGTTCGCCATCGACTGGAATTGACACGATCGCTGATTTCTCCGGTCAGCAAGGCGATAAACTGGTAGTCTCAGCCAGCCGATTTGGTGGGGAACTCGTAGCTGGTATGTTGTCTTCAGAGCAGTTTACGCTTGGCTCTGCTGCTACGAATGCTAGCGATCGCTTCATCTACAATGCATCTACAGGGGCTTTATGGTTCGATGCCGATGGGACTGGTGCGATTGGACAAGTCCAATTTGCCACCCTATCGCCAGGACTCAATATGAGCAGCAATAACATTTTCGCGATCGCTTAAACACAAAGCACGCCATTAGCCTACTATTCTTAGCTCCGGAGCGATTCGCAGATTGCTGATATGAGATTGCCCCACTAAGGGTATGTTTAAGAAACAGAGTAGAAGACGACTATGGCATCTATTCCCAATCCTTCGCTTGAGGATGGTCTGGCGGCTCTGAACCAGAGAAATTACCCAGTTGCGATCGCACACCTCGAAGGCGTCTGCGAAACAGAGTTAGACGAATCGTTGGTGACTCGCGCTTCAAGGGAACTGGTTACGGCATACCGCAGGAATGGCAACGCCGAAAAAGCGATCGCACTGTGCCAACGCCTCACTCAACACGACGATCCCCAAGTCCGGCAGTGGGCCGCTAGTACCCTAACGGATTTGACGGTTGAGAACCCAGTGACATCTAGCTCGCCAGCCTCAGAGGTGGCAGGATTTGTTCCCTTAGATGGTCAACCGGCTAATCAAGCAGCATCAGACTCGACGGGGTTTGTGGCACTTGGCAAGTCCCCATCGAAACCGCAGACACCGCTAAAGAGGATATTCTCTAAAAATAGACCGCAATCTCCAGGTACTACTCAGCCTGCATCTGCTAACCCTAAAACTCAAACCCCTTCACAAACAAGGGTAGCAGACACTCCTCGAACGCCTGTAGAACCGACAACCGATAACTCGTCTTCCCGCCTTCCCGCTACCTACTCGGCTCCTTCTACTCCTCACCCTTCACTGTTTACCCCTCGCCCGCGATGGCGCAATGGCGGACGAGCTAAAGACTGGCGTCCGCTCAAAGCACCCAAGTTAATCCGCTTGTGGTTGGTGGAAATCGTGACAGCGATCGCTTTATTTTGGGTTCTGCACTTTTTCGTACAGTTGGCGATGCAGACGACGAACGCTGTTCTCGTACAGTTGCCTTTTTTAGAGCCTATCCAGCTGTTTTATCGCGATCCAACTCCGACTCTTCTCATCTTCCTCGCGATTCTCCTGATTGCGTCTCCCTGGTTACTCGATTGGCTGTTGAAGCAATTTCACAGTTTTGAACCCCTATCCCTGGCTCAGCTGGCCTCCCGCTCTCCAGAATCAGCCCAAGTGGTACAACGCTTTTGCCGCCAACACAAGCTTCCTGTACCCAAATTAGGTATCTTGCCCACCGATGTTCCTGTCGCCCTAGCCTATGGCAATCTTCCTTGGACAGCTCGAATTGTTGTGAGTGAGGGATTGTTATTACAGCTAGCTGATGACGAGATGGCGACAATCTACGCAGAACAGCTCGGGCATATTGCTCACTGGGATATTACTTTGATGTCCTTGGGTGTTCTCCTGCTCCAAATCCCTCATACGATTTACTGGCAAGTCGCGCAGTGGGGAGAGCAGTTACCGGAACTGATTGGACGAAAATGGGCTTCCTATCCGCGATTTCTCTCACCCATCCTCGTAGGAATGAGTGGAGTCATTGCCTCTTTGAGTTATGGCATCTACTGGTTACTCCGCTTACCACTTCTATGGTTTTCCCGCGCAAGACTTTACTATAGCGATCGCCTTGCCGTAGAAACAACGGGCAATCCCAATGGCATGACTCGCGCGTTACTCAAAATGGGATTGGGAATTGCGGATGACATCCAAACCAATGGCGCAACCAGCGGACTTATAGAAAGCTTCGATCTACTACTGCCAGTGGGATATCGGCAGGCATTAACCTTGGGCAGTTGTTCTCCTCAAACCTCATTTGAAGCGATGCTCAACTGGGATTGCACCAATTTTTACCGCGACTGGTTGATTGTCAGTGCCTCCCATCCTCTGCTTGGCGAACGCATGCATCTGCTTGCCCGCTATGCCCACTTTTGGAAGATTGGTACCGAGTTAGATTTGCCGCCCCTTGCTCCCCCGATTCGAGATAACGCTGCACAACTATCTAAACTTAGCAACAGCTATAAAGCGCTACCCTTGCTACAAAGCGCTGTGTTTTTTGGGTTGCTACTGGGACTCGGGCTGAGGCTGGTTCTCTGGACGATTGGACAAATTGGCGATCGATTCAACATCTGGCAAGTGATTTGGATGCACAACGCAAGCCCGTTTCTCAACGCTTGCATCTTGATTGCCTTTAGCCTCAGTATCTTTCTCTGGATTAATCGTTATTTCCCCGATATCAAGCCGTCTACTACGCGTAGTCAACCTAATTTGGCAGACTTGTTCGCCAACCCAACGACTCTACCCCCAGATAGTCAGCCCGTTCAAGTCACGGGCAAGCTCTTGGGCCGTCGTGGGCTCCTCAACTGGTTAGGACAAGATTTAATTTTGCAAACTTCGACGGGTCTAGTAAAACTATACTTCTGGTCTTATTTGGGGCCGTTGGGCAATCTCCTGCCGACGCCGACTCGCCCCAGTGATGCAATCGAGCGGCAGGTGACAGTCAACGGCTGGTTTCGTCGGGGGGCAACGCCCTGGATTGATATTGAAACTCTACGCACTGAAGGTGGCAGCTCTGCACAGGCTAACTATCCCCTTTGGCTTACAATCCTGGCTTTTATTGCTGCTGTCTGGGGGGCTTATCTCATCTGGCAAGCCTAACATCTTGCGCCTTTCTCAATCATCGTAGGGTGGGCATTGCCGATTCACGATAGAACCAAATTTTCAAATTCTATCCGGCAATGCCCATCCTACATAGGCTACTAATAGGGGTTTTGGGTAATAGGGAATGGGGATGAGAACAATTACTTATGCCCTGAATTTCAGAAAATAGCTGCTCCATGCCTAGATTCCAAGCTGCTAGACGTGATAATTTTGATAAATCTCATATAGCTATCAGGGCTAAACTTGCATCTCCACTTACTGTTCAGCAACAGTGCCAAAGCGGGAAAAATTTTATTCAATCGCTTTGTCAATTAATTTATACGGCACCTAGACAGATGTTCGGACTGTTTCCGCATCAAGAAGCGATTTTCTGCCCTGCAAGAATGCCAAACTCTTGAACGTGCTTTGCTGCTAACCAGCAGCTTGGTCTAGGGCGGTTCACCGAACTTGGTGTATGACCAGCCAAAGGTTAAAGGGTTGCTTCTGATGAAAGAGCGATCGCTTCCCACTGGAGAAAGTGGTGCCGACTTGGGGCTATTGGACTCCAAGCTAGCAGCCTGAAATGAGGATTAGTCGTCATTATTTAACGTTAAATGACAGATTTCCTGCAAGTGGCTGCCGAACTGACAACGTTGAAAAGGTTTTTTAGGCGGAGAACTGAATGTAAATGGCGATCGATAGCTCGGTCGAAAAGGCGGTGGAAAGTTTTAAACGCGCTCAGCCTCTAGGGTCTTGTGCATCTCTCCCTACTATCGCTGCACCGCCTCTTCTGGTAACTACCTATCTTGAGATGACGGATTGGTCTCAATTTCGACCCGCGTATCTTAATTATCTTGACGGAATTAAGGTAATGTGCATGGATACGCCAGATGTCGCATTTTATCGCTTCTTGTACACAGCGATCGGGAAGCATTGGCGCTGGTACGATCGCCTCTCGCACTCAGATGCAGAACTTGAGGCACTTCTAGCAGCACCAGGAACTAGCGTCCATGTTCTCTATGTAGAAGGCTCGCCAGCAGGATACATTGAACTAGTGCAGCATCAGGATGGTTTATCCGGTCGTTATCACTCGACTGAAGTGGTCTACTTTGGCCTGAGACAAAGCTACACCGGTCGAGGTTTAGGCAAGCATCTCCTGAGTCACGGGATTGCCTACGCCTGGAACAAAGGGACTCAACGATTGTGGGCGCATACTTGCAACTTAGATGGTCCTTACGCTCTACAGAACTATGTCAAACGAGGCTTTAAAGTGTATCGAGTGGACAAACAACCCATGCCAGAGCGCTATCTTTAGGCGCGAAACCTTTAAATAGTGACCAGTTATAGCTATCGCCAACTAGGTGAGGACAGATTAACAGCTTAAAGACTACGTACCAGTAATAATCCTTCTGCCCTGGAGCCTTCTGCCTTTTGCTATATCAGTTACCCGTGACACTTCGGGCTGAACATCAAATAATGTATGGAAAAGCTTTAACTGAGGTCAGCAGCAATCTATTGCTAATTAACCAACTTAAGCTACCATTTGCACAAATTTAAAAATTGGCTATAACTAGCCTATATCAGAGATAATAGACAGGTTTATCTGCTTCCTACCGGAAAGTAGATTGTGATAATAAATACTCACCACTGCGCGAGGATTAAGATTGGACGAGACATATCAAACGTATTTAAATCGAGTAGCACGGCTGACGCTACCCGCAACTTATATATCTCAGTTGCAGCACATTCAGGAGTCACCGAAGTTTAAGCTCAACTCCGATGGCACGAGAGAGGCAGTTCTCTTCCCTGGTTACTCGGTAGTAACGCCACCGTGGGAGGAAGAACCCGAAAATTCAACCTTTTACAAAAATCTGCAAGACTTGCAAGAAAAGCTGTTGCAGCAATTCGACACCGGGTTGATGGTGCCGGTACCTCCGGAAAGCTTTCATTTAACCCTAGCCGACTTGATTTGGGACAGCGCTTACCGCACTTTAGAACATGAAAATCCTAATTTTGAGGAGCAACTTCAAGAACAGATTCGAGAGAGCTTTCAGAAGTATCAACATTCGTTCTCTGGCGGGAGTCCGATTGGCTGGCAGTTATTAGGATTGATGGTGAGACCTCGTGCGATCGCAGTGTGTTTGGCACCGCACGACGAGAGTTCCTACAAGCGAATGTTGGAGTTCCGCCGAGCGATCTATCAAAATATGGGTTTGATCGGGTTAGGAATCGAACAGCAATACCACTTTACAGCTCACGTCACGTTGGGATACTTTGGCGAAATTTCACCGCAGCTCGATCGCGAGCGCATCAGCAACACCCTTTCGGAATTAAACCAGCAAGCACTTGCAGAGGAAACTAGCACATTTTGGATTCGCTGGGCTCAACTCCGAAAGTTTGACAATATGATGCGTTACTATCGCGAACCTAACTGGCCTGCTTTAGAGTTTTAATCTTGTAGCCTTTGGCAATCAGGGTTCTATCTATAAAACTGGACATTTAGATGCGCCTTTCAAGGGCGGGCTACAGAGGAATCGATCGCCTTTGGAAAGTAACCGAGCTTTTGTCAAATCTGCTGGAAAGTACCACCAAGTCGCTGTAATTGATAGTTACAACATCATCGCAAGAAGCTAATTATGAGTTTGCCCATTCATCCCATAATGGAGCAGAGTTTTGCCGTTATCGATCGAGAAATTGGCGAACACAACTTTAGCCCTGCTGAATACGCGATTGTCCGTCGGATAATCCACAGTACAGCTGACTTTGAATTTGCCCAGCTAATTCGGTTTAGTCCAAGTGCGATCGCCTCTGGCATCATGGCTCTTCAGCATCGATTACCGATTATCACAGATGTCGGTATGGTAAAACAGGGGGTTGCGGACATGGTGGCAAAAACCTTCGGGAACCAGCTGATTGCCGCCGTAGAGCAAGTATCCGTCGCTTTGCCAGGAAAGACGCGCACAGAAACCGGCTTCATTGAGTGTTTTAAAAAATTTCCCGGTGCGATTTTTGTCGTTGGCAATGCCCCTACTGCCCTCCTAGGCTTGTCTTCCCAGTTAACGGCTGCCCCCGTGCAACCGCCACTAGTAATTGGCGCACCCGTTGGATTCATATCCGTCCTAGAGTCCAAAGCTGCCCTAGCAAAAACCCAGGTACCTCAAATTCGGATTGAGGGGCGCAAAGGAGGTTCCCCTGTTGCGGCTGCCATCCTTAATGCCTTAATTACCCTCGCTTGGGAGGAAAATAATGGTTAGTTTTTCGTTGTTGGTTGTTGGTTGTTGGTTAGACAGCCAACAACCAATAACTAACAACCAATAACAAACTATGACACCGATACATGTTGTGGGAATTGGCTTAGATGGGGCAGATGGACTGACAGAGTCAGTGCGGCAGATCGTAGAGCGAGCCACGTTGTTGGTAGGAAGCGATCGCCATTTAAGCTATTTCCCAAGTCAGTCAGCTTCACACTGGGTACTGAGCGATTTTACCCAAACAATTGAAGCACTTCGCAACCGACTAGCAACGGGTGAGAGTAACAACTGCATTGTCGTTTTAGTCAGCGGCGATCCGTTATTTTTTGGCTTGGGACGCCTGTTGCTAGAGCAACTTCCCGGCGAGCAACTCACCTTTCATCCGCATGTGAGTTCAGTTGGGCTGGCGTTTAGTCGGATTAAAGTCCCTTGGCAAGATGCCTTAACGATCAGCGCGCATGGACGCTCTATGGAGCAGCTAATTCAAGTCCTACGGGAGGGGGGTGAGAAGATTGCGGTACTGACAGATAGGACGAATACGCCGAATGCGATCGCTCACCTTTTAATTTCGCTAGAGTTGTCCAAATATTATGACTTCTGGGTTTGTGAAAACCTAGGAGGTAGCGATGAGCGGGTTCAGCATTTAGCGGTAAATGCAGTATTGGATGAGATATTCGCCCCTCTAAATGTAGTTATATTGCTCCGTCAATCTGAGCCAACTCACCAACCCCTGGATGTTGCATCCCTCCCTCTATTCGGATTACCTGACGAGACATTTTTAAGCTTTAGCGATCGCCCTGGTTTGATGACAAAGCGCGAAGTGCGGACTCTCATCTTGGGAGAACTGGCATTGCAACCCAATCAAACGGTTTGGGACATTGGTGCGGGAACAGGTTCCGTCTCGATTGAAATTGCCCGCTTGTCCCCAACCTCTCAGATATATGCGATCGAGAAAACATCAATCGGCAGTACTCTAATTGAACAAAACTGCCAACGCCTGCAAGTCAAAAATGCGATCTCGATTCACGGTACAGCCCCTGAGGTTTTGCAAAACCTGCCAGCACCCGATCGCATTTTTATTGGCGGCAGTGGTGGCAACTTGCAGGCAATTCTCGATACTTGTCACATCCATCTATCTCCGAATGGAATTGTGGTGTTAGCACTGGCAACATTAGAACATCTCAGCAAAGCTCTCGACTGGCTCAACGAGCGTAACTGGGAGTATCGACTGTTACAAGTCCAACTTTCGCGTTCCGTACCAGTCGCCGCGCTAACTCGGTTTACACCCCTCAATCCTGTTACTATTTTGACGGCAACCTGCCCAGTGCAAAAGTAGCAGAAAATCTAAAGATCAAGAGTCATAGAATTTATTTAGCACTGCTCAATGATTCGTGAAGGCGAGATACCCGACTTTTTTGAGAAGTCGGGTATCTGAACCGCAGATTTGATATTAGACCTACAGTTAAGAAAGTGTTTAAAGATGCGATCGCTGTTTCAAATCTTGCTAAACTTTGACTAAATTTTGCGCTCGCTAAACTGTTCCCCATGCTGTTTTTAAACAGAATTGTTATTAGGGTTACTGAAAATTTTTCTAGTTTAAGTTTTTGGAAAAAGTTCCTATCCTAGGGGCATGACTGTACCTCATACCATAGATTTTATTTTTTGTCAACGATCTAATTCACACTCCTCTATTTTTCAATTAATTAGGGTAATAGCTTATCTCGGAAGCGCGGCTGAAAGTAACCCTTGGGATTAACAATTGACAGGAGAATAACGATGCTCGAAAGACTCAAGCTTGGGAGTAAGTTTACGCTTTTGCTGACGCTAGTGTTTTTAGGTGGCATCATCCTCAGTGGTGTCACATTGTCAAGCGCCATGCAACGGAAAGCTGAGGAGGAGGTGACGAACACGGCTAAAATCCTAACTCAGACCATGAATTCTGTTAGGAACTATACGAGCAATAATATTCAACCGCTCCTCAAACAGCGGCTCCAAACTGATCCGAAGTTTATTAGTGAAACAGTTCCCGCTTACTCCGCTCGGCAAGTCTTCGAGGGCTTTCGTGCCCATCCAGAATATAAAAGCTTTTTCTACAAAGAAGCAACTCTTAATCCTACCAGTCTCAAGGACAAGGCAGATAAGTTTGAAACAAAGCTGGTAGAAAAATTTCGTAGCCAGCC
>DATNPT010000579.1:0-3115 GCA_036703075.1 Chroococcales cyanobacterium | reverse complement strand
TTACTTCCTATCTGGTTATTAAGTTTTGCTTAACTTTCCCTACCCGATTGAGGAGGAGGTGCGACATTAGGTCAGAAGAGCTTGTTGACGGTGTTGTTCATGATGAATGAAAGCCTATTAATAAAGGCAAAAAATTGGGGGTTTCTTTGTCAAGGCAGCCCAACAGGAAACTGGGAGATTTTACCTCAACAAGCGACAAAACGATGGAGATTGCAGCAGGCCGAGGAGAGATGGTTACTGCTTGTTGCTGATGTTCCTCAAATCAATTTTCATCCCGATGAAGCGATCGCTTTCTTAGAGCGTCGTCGGAACAGCGAATTCAATCATAAGCTCCATCAGTCTTCAGAATCGATCGGTCTGATCTGAAATAACGCAGACGCTGTTAAACGGAGAGGGTGGGATTTGAACCCACGGACCCTTGCGGGTCTCTCGATTTCAAGTCGAGTGCATTCGACCACTCTGCCACCTCTCCGGGCTAATCTATATTATCAATCCTTGGAGCGCTTGTCTCTACCTAAAGCGATTTCCAGGTAATACCATCAAAACTCCCTTGTCCTTCAGCCAAGATGGATGTGTGCCATGTGAGTGAAAATCGCTATAAGGCTTAAGCAGGTTGTACGATCGCAGATTCGCTACGCTGATAAAGCAATTGCTCTGACCCGATAGTGTAGTCTTGACCCACCCAAACTAGAGAAATTTGGGAAACGACGCCTGCTTCTAGGGACACGATGGAAAAATTACGAATTCGGTCAGTCTTTGTTGCAACAATTCGGGGTACGCTGGCTGAATTTAAGTAAACGGTTCCCTCTGGGCTAGTCGAGATCGCACTTCGCAGTCGTTCCTTGGTATGGCGCAGGGAGTGGTGCATGTGACCGAATGTGACGAGGGGAATTTTTTTACCCAACGCCTTAGTTTGCGCGATCGCACAGGCAAAATCTGGGTCCCCATAATCTCCACCCAACGGTTGCCAGTCCTTCCCACAGGGGTCTTCTGCCCGATCGCCTAATCCAGTTGGACCATTGTGACCCATAAAAATAATCGTCTCATACGCTGTACTGTTTGCCGCCGCAACGATGCGCTCGATTGACTCCTCAAAATTGCTGACACCGTAGCGTTCTGCCATGAATTCTGCATTTTTCCAGGCTTCGCCACCCCAGCTGAACGGACGACTGCCAACGACAGATAATTGAAGCTCTGGAAAATCAAGCTTGCCATAACCGACATGAGCTTCACCCAACAAATCTAGCTGTTGCTGTACCCAGTCTTCTTGTTTGCGATCGTAGGGACACCGCTTGCGTCCCCAATCTGTAGCCGTATACCAAGCATCATGATTCCCCATAATCGCCGCTTTGGGGATATCAATTGCGGCAATCTTCCTCACGACATCTACAGCCTCGTTGCCAAAATCGCCCACAAACAGCACCAGGTCAATACCTAAATGTTGGAGCGCGATCGCATCCTCCGCTTCCCATTGATTGTGAACGTCTCCGACGACAGCGATTTTGATTAATTGCTCCTGATGACTGGTCATGCCTGTATTATTCTTAACTTTTTCCAGGATAGAAAAGCTTCAATGGTTTTGACAGGTTTTGGCAATTTCTACCAATTTAGTCTCCCCCTACTGTGCCAGCTATTCCTGTTTAACCCTGAAGATTAAGGAAAAACCGGCGACTATAAAAAGTGAAATCTATAGATACTAAATAAACAACTTTTGGTGAATTTAACTATAATTGAGATGGAATTTTCAAACTCAGGGTAACTCAACACTTTGTTTACCACTGCACGTCCCCAACAGACACACCCCCTCTCGTCTCTACCTTATGACCTGTTTGAGGCCATTAACGTCCTCAAACGAGAACTCAATGCTGTCATTTTGGCTCACTACTACCAAGACCCCGACATCCAAGATGTAGCCGACTATCTTGGTGATTCTCTTGGGCTTTCTCAACAAGCGGCCAGCACGAGCGCCGATGTTATTGTATTTGCTGGCGTCCACTTTATGGCAGAAACAGCCAAAATCCTCAATCCCGACAAATTGGTATTGTTGCCGGATTTAGATGCTGGTTGCTCGTTAGCCGATAGTTGCCCTCCTGATGCCTTTGCCGAATTCAAGGCGGCGCACCCCGATCACTTGGTAGTTTCCTACATTAACTGCTCTGCCGAAATCAAGGCAATGAGCGATATTATCTGCACTAGTTCTAACGCCGTCAAGATTGTCAATCAGATTCCTAAAGACCAACCCATCATTTTTGCTCCAGATCGCAATTTAGGACGCTATGTGATGGAACAGACGGGTCGCGACCTGGTGCTGTGGCAGGGTAGCTGTATTGTCCATGAAACCTTCTCAGAAAAGAAGATAATCCAGCTTAAGATCGAACACCCAGACGCGGAGATAATTGCCCACCCCGAATGCGAACCTCCAGTGCTACGTCACGCCAGCTATATCGGCTCTACTACAGCTTTGCTGAAGTACGTGCAATCGAGTCCTAGTCAAATCTTTATCGTGGCAACTGAACCGGGCATTATTCATCAGATGCAAAAGCAGATGCCTCGAAAGCAGTTCATCCCAGCACCAGGGACGAACAACTGTAACTGCAATGAATGCCCCTATATGCGGCTCAACACGCTGGAAAAGATGTATTTAGCGATGAAGAACCGTCAGCCAGAAATTACAATGCCCGAAGAAATCAGAGTAGCTGCCCTGCGTCCAATTCAGCGGATGTTAGAAATGAGCGTCTAGTTACTCCCCGATTTTCTACTCCAGACGCGAGCGCTCGCGTCTTTTTTTTGCTGTTATTTGTTCTTCTTCAAGCACATATTTTCGCCGCTTTGATCGCCGAAGCAGTTACCGTCTCGATCCAGAATTATTATGTCTTTGACGAGATCAAACTGCCTGAGCGTAGCCTTAATCGAGCTTGTGGCGCGAGCATCATCTCCGATGCCACCCGAAACAACCTGTCTACAGAATTTTAATCGGGCTAATCCCCGATCCATCGAGAGCATAAAGTCTCCTCCGCAGTTAGAGTTACCACTCAGGCGAATGGCAGGCATTAAACCACTCTGTTGTTTTTCAGTGCTAGTCGGCCCTGCAATCAATTGTGCGATCGCAAATTGA
>DATNPT010000574.1:0-8191 GCA_036703075.1 Chroococcales cyanobacterium | reverse complement strand
GCTGTTTGAGCCTCGGTGCTTGAGGGAAATGTGTTGGTTAATTCAAGCGTAAGCTTAACAACTTTATCATTTCTTTTTTTCTCTATTAGTATCTTCTATAAACCTTTTCAGCCAACTAACCCTTATGAAGGATGAGGGGAGAAGATCGCCCATCAACAGACTGAGGTGGAGGAGCTAGGCAGGGCTTAGGTATGTCAGAAGTCTGTGACACGAGAGCGTCGGTTTAGTCATCAAAATTCTTAAGTAGGGGTTCTCGCGTTGGGGGAAGATTTTTCGCTCGACGCCTAAATTTTATATCCTAGGACTTACGCACAATGATGAAAAAATGAACCACAGAGTACACGGAGGAATAAGAGTGTGAGAGAGTTTATTCGTAACTCCTGTGTCGGCAACGAGAAGTACATATTCAAGGTGAGCATTGCTTACCAAAACTCGCGTAACCGATCGCGAGGATAAGAAACAATGCCCACCCTACCAGTTATGTTGAGTTGATTGATAACGGTCAGAATGACCTTAACAACTAACAACCAATAACTAACTCCGCTTAGCGGATGCTTTTTTAGCTGCCTTTGCCGCTTTTTTAGCTGCCTTTTCGGCTGCGGTCGCGGCTAATCGTGCCTGCTCTTTTTCTTCAGCGATTTTGTTGAGGTAATAGTGATAGTCTCCTAAGTATGGGCGGAATTCTCCATCTCGAATCTCAACAATTTTATTAGCAACTTTAGAGATGAAATAGCGATCGTGGGAGACGATAATCACTGTACCATCATAGTTTTGGATGGCTTCTTCCAGCATTTCTTTGGCTGGGATATCCAGGTGATTGGTTGGCTCATCTAGAATCAGAAGATTCGCCGGTTGTAAGAGCATCTTGGCTAGGGCAAGACGAGCTTTTTCACCTCCGCTGAGAGCTTCAACCTTTTTAAACACAGTCTCGCCACTAAACAGAAATCGTCCTAAGAGAGTACGAACTTCTTCGTTTTTCCAGTCAGGGACTTCATCATGGATCGTTTGCATGACTGTCCTGGATAAATCCAAGGCTTCTGCTTGGTTTTGCTCGAAGTAACCAGGGATGACGTTATGCTGGCCCAGTCCAACAGTGCCTTCCGTGGGTTGCTCCATGCCCATAATTAGGCGTAGCAACGTAGATTTGCCTGCACCATTCGGACCAAGGAAAGCAATGCGATCGCCTCGTTCGATCAGCAAGTCAGCTTCCAAAAACAGAATCTTGTCATCGTAAGTATGAACCAAGTCTTTAATTTCCACAACTTCGCGACCGCTGCGAGGGGCGGGAGGAAAGCGAAAGTGCAGCGTTCTTACTCCACCAATTGGTGCTTCAATCCGTTCAATTTTGTCCAGTTGTTTCTCGCGGCTTTTGGCTTGGGTACTGCGAGTGGCACTAGCACGAAATCGTTCGATAAACTCTTGCTGCTTTTCCAGTTCCTTTTGTTGGCGTTCGTAGGCATTCAACTGAGCTTCTGCATTCTCGGCTTTCTGCTGGAGATAGGCAGAGTAGTTGCCTAGATAGGTGCTGGAGACGCCACGCTCGGTTTCGACAATTTGAGTACAAAGGCGATCGAGAAACTCCCGGTCGTGGGAAACAATCACCATGGGAGTTTTCAGCCCCTTCAAATAATTTTCCAGCCACTCGATGGTTTCTAAATCCAAATGGTTGGTCGGTTCGTCCAATAGCAAGAGATCGGGTTTTTGTAGCAGGATTTTACCCAAGCTCATCCGCATCTGCCAGCCACCACTAAAGGCACTGACGAGGCGATCGCCATCTTCTCGCTCAAATCCCATCTCTGGCAAAATCTTCTCAATCTGAGCTTCTAAGCCATATCCATCTAGGGCTTCAAACTGACGTTGCAACCGATCTAACTTTTTAATCAGTCGGTCTAGTCCCTCTAGGGCAGAAGATTCCATGTCTCGGTGTACCTGAGTCATCTCCTGCTGCACCGTGTTGGCTTCTTTAAAGGCTGTCCAAAATTCTTCTCGGACAGTACGCATCGGGTCTACTTCAAATTCTTGGGTGAGGTAAGCGATGTGTATGCTCGCCGGACGAATAATTTCTCCTGAGGTGGGTTCGATTTCCCCAGCAATGATTTTGAGTTGGGTGGATTTGCCTGCACCGTTGACGCCCACTAAGCCAATGCGATCGCCTGGTTTGACTTCCCAATTAACATCTTTTAGAACTTCGCCTGTCGGGTAGATTTTACTGATGTGTTCGAGTCGCAGCATGAGAGGTGTCTCCAGGGAAAGGTTCAACGGGGTTTAGGCTTAGTGCCAGACGAGGGGAAACCCCCACATGGCTTCATATCCGAGTCGATCGTAACAAAATTTAACTACCACTTGGAGACTGGCAATTCTGCCAATTTTCCGTTTGAAAACGCTCAGTCGATCGAAACGTTGGCTACATAGACGTTTAGAGACAAAAACTCGCGGGTCACTGCGTAACTGTTCGTTGTTGAACTTGCATAATCTCTCTCTTTTGTCAATCAACAGAGTTGACAAGTTAAGCTAACTCATCGCTTTTTCGTCTACATCAAAGAAGAGCAATTCTGATAAGTTGCGAATTTCTGATAATCTCATTTTGCTGGATGGCAAGAAGATCCGCTATCCTGCTTCAAGGTTTACTACGTAAACTTACTATCTGGACTCAAAACCGGTAAGAGTTTTATGCCAACTTTTCATCCTATCGTGGCTGTAGGTGTGGGGGTCGCGATCGCTTTGAGTTTTATAGAACCTGGTGCTTCAAAAGATTTACCACCGATCGCGCAGCCGCGTCATGACCAGGCTGAAAGTCCGGACAGTCAGCCAACGCCTGCGCTTGCCCAAAACGTGCTAACCCAATCTCCTAAAGGCTCAACAGCCCAAGCATCAGCTCAGCCGGAGAATCCCGTTTCAGCCGAGATTCGTGTCAATCCTGAACATCCCAAGGCTGCTGGCACTTCAGCCGATACACTCAAGCAACCCACAGCTTCCGTTGCAGGTGACCCACAGGGCATGCCAGCCTCTGTGAGGGAATACCTGGGCAAACCCTTTTCGCCACTGGGTGAGGATAGTTTCGTCCAAGCTCCCGCCCCTCAACCATCGCCAACTGCTCCAGTCCGTTCATCACCGGAGTACCTCAATCCCAGCGCTAATCCCTTGTTGTTCCCAACCAGATCGCAGGAAGTCCAAATTCAAACGACTCAACCGATTACGCTACAAGAGGCGATTGGACTGGCACGGCGTAACAACTTAGATCTTCAACAGTCTCAGATTCAGTTAGAACGCGCTCGAGCTCAACTGAGACAAGCTCAGGCGGCTCTGTATCCAACCGCAGATCTCGAAACAGGTCTTACCAATACGGGTTCCGGTCAATCAGGTCTACTCAACACCAATACGAGTTCGACCGCCTTTAATGCGGGGTTGCAACTGGGCTACGACATTTACACGGGAGGACTTCGCAGCTCGCAAATCCGAGCTGCACAGGAGGGGGTACGTCTCCAGGAACTCCAGGTAGAACAGGTTTCTGAACAACTTCGACTTGACACCACAACTGCTTACTACGCTTTGCAGCAGGCTGGCGCTCAGGTTGAAATTGCCCAAGCAGCGGTAGTTGATGCCGCACAGAGTCTGCGCGATGCTCAGTTGCGGGAACAAGCTGGGTTAGGTACGCGATTTGATGTTTTACAGGCACAGGTGCAGCTATCTGCGGCAAATCAAGATTTAACTACGGCGATTAGTAACTTACGAACGTCTCGACGCCAGATTGTACAGGTGTTGAATTTAGCTCAGACGGTTGATGTTGCTGCCGCAGACCCGATTGAAGTGGCTGGGGAATGGAATCTATCGCTGGAACAAAGCATTGTCCTGGCATTGAAGAATCGAGCCGAGTTAGAAGCGCAGTTGGTTCAGCGTAATATCAGCGAACAAAATCGGCAAGCTGCTCTGGCTAGCATCCGACCCCAAGTCGGGATAACGGCTAGCTACAACATTCGCGACGTGCTAAACGATAATCGGGGTTTTGGAGATACTTACTCGATAGGACCGACTATCCGGTGGAGGCTGTTTGATGCTGGAGAGGCACGAGCTAGAGCCGAGCAGCAGAGTAGGAATATTGAGCTGGCTGAAACTAATTTTGCCAATCAGCGCAATCAGGTTCGCTTTGACGTGGAACAATCCTTTTTTGACTTGAATGCCAACGCGCAAAACATTCAAACAGCGTCTTTTGCCTTGACGCAGGCACAAGAAAGCTTACGGTTAGCACGCTTGCGGTTTCAGGCAGGGGTCGGTACTCAAACGGACGTGATTAATCAGCAGACTGCACTAACCAATGCCAGAGGTCGTCTGCTGACAGCAATTTTGAACTATAACCGGGCGCTAGCACAGCTACAACGATCGGTGAGTAATCTCCCTGATAGCAATCTGTTTGTCTTACCTTAGCGATCGCTACCTCTGCGGCGGATGGAATTCATTATCCTCTTTCCCCCAAACTGCCTAAATTTTAATATTTCTTAATAAGATAAGGGTAAGGTGAGTCAGGTGAGCAAATGGCTAATATCAAATTTGTCAACGAAGGGAAGGAAGTAGTTGCGGCAGATGGAGCTAACTTAAGAGAGAAAGCCCTGCAAAATGGGATCGACATCTACACCTTCATGGGAAAGATGATGAATTGTGGAGGGTACGGTCAGTGCGGTACCTGTATTGTGGAGGTGATGGAAGGGATCGAAAATCTTTCACCTCGAACTGAGGTCGAAAAGCAGAAACTCAAGAAAAAGCCGGATACCTATCGGTTAGCTTGTCAAACGTTGGTCAATGGACCTGTAATTGTTAGAACAAAGCCATGATAGGGATCGGGCAGTTCTTTGCAAGAATGTTGATGGTATCCTTAATTAAGTGGGTTAAAAACAATTTAGAGGCAGCGGTTCAATGCAAGTTAACGACCTAGGCTTTGTTGCTAGTATCCTATTTGTGCTAGTTCCTACAGTTTTCCTGTTGGTTCTGTACATCCAAACGGCTAGCCGCCAAAGCAGTAAATAGAAATAGTTAGAATCTTTCGGTAAAAAACCTCCATCTTGCTGTTGTAAGATAGAGGTTTTTTAGTTTTGGTGAAGTGGAATCAGTGAAGATGGATTGCTAAGTGCTGAGTACTTAGATGATACGCCTAACTAGCGACACAACTCGAACTTTAATCCAAGGTGCGTGAAAGTAACACGGGACAGTTGGCATACACTCGAACATAGTCTGACACTGAAGTTCCCAATAAGCGGTCTAAATCGGGTAAAGTCTTAGCGATTGAGGGGCGACGCTCAGGAGAACCGAGAATTAATAAGTCGATATTGTTCTCCTCGGCTAATCGGCAAATCTCCTCTCCCGGCTTTCCCTTGCCGTTGACGCAGCGATAAGGAATGCCTTGCTTTTTCGCTGCTGTGGCTGCTTCGGCTAAAACTGGGTCTTGTTCAGGAGACGAGATCGCTTCTCCGGATTTCCCTTGGCGATCGGGGTTGATATGAGCGAGGATTAGCTCAGCTCCCTTGATTTCTCGTAGCAATGACAGCGCCAACTGCAAGCTCTCTTTCGCGGCATTCGAGCTATTCATTGGCACCAAGATGCGGCGAATTTGCTTGACATACGTGTCGTCTTTCACCAACAACATGGGGCGATCGGATAATTGGAAAACATATTGACTAACTGAGTTTTCCAAAATAGCTTCCAGGCGCTTAAGTCCTCTAGAACCCATAATAATTAAGTCAGCTTTCTCCTCGTCTGCGACTTGGATAACTAAATCTTTAGGGTCTCCTTGTTTGAGTCGAGGCGTAATTTTGCTGGGGTCTACTCTTAAGGTCTTGACAGCTTCTGCTAAAATCTTTCCTCCCTCTTCTAACTTAGCTGACATAGCATCGGCGGTAATTTGAGGAGGCACAACGTGTAGGACGGTCACTGATGCCTTTTGCAGGGACGGGATTTCTGTCAACATGTTGAACATTTCTTCACACAATCCCCGACCGGCGACGGCTAGCAAAATTTTCTCAATCATTCTTCAAAAGGTTGTTGTTTGTTAATTTATTTGGGGCTTAAGCGGTAGGTAACAGGGAGAACTAGGAAGGTTTTGAGACAATCCCGTGGCATCTTAGTGTTAAAATGCCCAAGCCCTTTACTGGTTCTTCATTGTGTCAGCCTTCCAAGAATAAGGATACTTTTGATGCTGCGAGAAGAGTTTGACAATTTATTACTGAAAATCTTTAAAATTTTCTTTCATAAGTGGCTACCGAAGGGTGTTTATCCTGTCGCCGTCCCACAACTCGGTAGACATCGACCATTTGCTGTTTACCTTTGAGGGCTAAAAGTCCCCACGATTCAACCTCGAACTGCTCTTGAAGATGAACTAAGGTTTCGTAGCCGATGAGGATGCGGCAGTTGGTGGGTTGGCGATGTTTCTCACAGCTTTCCAGACGAGAGGCAATATTCACGCTATCGCCAATCACGCCATACTCCAGTCGATCTTTCCCACCCAAGCTGCCAGCAACCACTGGGCCGGTAAAAATCCCGATCCGCATCTGAATCGCTGGTAAACCAAGTCGCTGCCAGCTTTGGTTCATTTCTTCTAGGCGATCGCTAATCGCCAGCGCACAAGCGACTGCTGCTCTAGCATCCTGGGCCACCTCCCGTTCTTGCAGACGACCCGTCGGCACGCCAAAACCGGCCATCACCCCATCCCCAGTAAACTTATTGACAATGCCCTGTCGTTCGATCACTTCTTGGGTAATCGCATTGAGGAGTTCGTTGAGCCACTCCAACAAGGATTCGGGAAGCATTTGTTCTGAAACGCTACTAAAGTCTTTAATATCGGCAAACAGCATCGTTGCCATGAGCCGAATTCCCGGTAGCTTGCCCGACTTAAGTAAGCGATCGCGTCCTTGCCAAAGCGCTTGAGCAATTTGGGGTGATGTATTTTGCCCCAACAGCTTCATCACAATCTTTTGCTTCTGTTGCGCCTGATACGCTCGATACGTAACAACAATGCCAGTGGAGAGGAGAAAACCCAACGCTGGGGCAGCTAACGGCACCCATCCCGATTGAGTCAACAATAAGAAGCAAATCCCGGTGCAAGCCCCTAAACCTGCCGCAATGCCAATACTCAACGTTAAGGGATTATACGTAACCTGTCCGAGCATCCCCCCGATCGCAATCCAGCCCACAATCCACATCACTTCTGCCCATTTCGGCCAGAACCAGAACAACGGGCGCTTGCCACTAGCAGCGTCGAGCAGTTGGCTGGTCATTTGAGCGTGAACTAACACCCCAGGCATCTTGAAATCTGTCTTCAGAACTGCACTGTAAGGCGTCGCGAACAGGTCTTTCAGGCTGGGTGCAGTCGAGCCAATGATGATAATTTTGCCTTTTACCCAGTTTGGGTCGAGCGAACCGTCTAAGACCTGGCTCAAGGAAACTTGCCGCGCTACAGTTTTGGGGTGACGGTAGTTGAGCAAGATTTGATAGCCAGCCGCATCGAGTTTTTGATAGCCACCAGAATCTGGCTTTAAGGGCACAAATACGGATGGTCCCACTTGGAGATAGAGAGGATTCTGCTGGCTGGGTTGAGGTGAAATGTTATGTGCCTGTAGGTAAGCGAAAGCTAGTTGTAGGGAAAAAGAAGACAGAGTGCCTTGTTCGTTCTCGGCAAACAGTAAATTACGGCGGACGATATTGTCGGAGTCAGTCGGTATTTCATTGAAACCCACTCGCTCTGGAGGAACGTCTAACGGGGCGGGTACTCCACTGATAGGGTCAATGTTGCGAATCGCAATTAAATTAGGTTGTTTGAGTTGAGCGACTAGTTCATCATGACCTGGTTCTACGGGCAGATTGCGATATAAATCCAAGCCGATGACTTGAGGCTTTAAGGCTTGTAAGTTCCGCAAGACTTGAGCTAAAACGCGATCGGAAATCGGCCAATGCTTCTGACGTTGTAAGTCTTGCTCCGTAATGGTAACGACTAAAATACGGGAGTCGTACTGGGCTGGTTGAGGTCGCCAGCGCATCAACTGGTCAAAGGCAACGAGTTCTAAGCCTTCCAGACGACCCAGTTGTCGCACTCCTAAAACACTAGCAGCAACTGCGATCGCGGCAATGGATGCTGCCGCACCCCGTTTCACAATTTCTACAACTCCCCGACTTGCCAAGGCAGACGCAAATATGCCAACCGTTTGCT
>DATNPT010000572.1:0-3229 GCA_036703075.1 Chroococcales cyanobacterium | reverse complement strand
AGCCACTCGTTGCACTTGTCCTACAACAGAATCTGGGGGTTCTGCTAATTTCACTGAGGAGCAATTGATATTGAAGTACCAATTGTAGGTCTTACCAACCTCTAAAGGTTTTAGAGTTGGGGGTAGACTGATGCTAACAATCCCTGGCGTAGTTGGCAGATGGAAATGAGTTGAGTACACTTCATTGTCTCCTTCCTGCACTGAAAATTCTCCAGACAGGACTTCCTTTTGGGTGTACGGTACATAAACCCAGAACGTAGGATGTGCATTGAGGGTTAAGTTCAGCTTTTCGCTACCTCCCAAGTTAGTCATAGGTGGCAGTTCTTTCTTATAAGGGCAACCGCCACGGCTGCCAGTGCCATGGTCAGTTGGAGGAGTACCGTTATCTGGCGGAGTGGCTTGCGCCGATGGAATGAAGTGGATGTGGGTTCCGGTTCCCCCACGTGAAGGAGGGGTACCTCTTTCTGTGTCTGTCTTTTCTGAGAGCAAGTAAATTCTTACCTGCTGAGAGCTATTACCGCTCGGCTGCTCGGGTTGTACCCGTACAGGCATCGAGTAGCTAATAACACTAACAGGTACGAGAGTAACGGCGAATAGAGATTTAAGCTGCGATCGCAATAATTTTGTCAGAATCATGGATTAGACTGTGGGTGACAAATTTTGATGTTCATGATTCATAGCAATTTTTACTATGAATTATGAAAGAAGCGCGGCAGGTGGCTATCCCTCTTACCCCTTCTTAGGAGTGGGCTTCCTGCTGTTTTTCGAGAATTTCACTACGTATCTAGATAGAGGTATAAGCAGTCGCTCATGAACCGCGTACACTAATAACGCATGAAAATTCTTATTCCTTCTGCCTTGTGCCCTGGAGTCCTCTGCCTTGCCTCAACGACAAGGATTAATGCCGACCTACTTATCTATTTGCTGTTGCTTGCTCTGGAACAGCGTATAAACCACCACACTTCCCCCACTCACCACTAACACCAAGGCAGAGGGAATTAGAGGCACCCAACAACCTTGCCAAATCAACAAACCTAAACAACTTCCATACAAGACACCCAGTGCAACCCCGCCAAGCCCTACCAGGCGTGGTAACGACGTGCTGCGCCACGCCACCATCCCGCCGACAAAAGCCCAAAACCCAATCCAGATTGCTTCTCCTAGTTTCGACCAGCACCAAATCAAGGGTCTACCATCTAGAACAGCACTCAGGATTTGACTGAGCATGTGTGCCTGGATTTCTATCCCTGTTGTAGTCCGGATCGGCCAGCGACTCTCACTGTAGGGAGTACGCCACCGATCGTCATGAAAACTTGAGGCAGTAGTGCCGATCAAGACAATGCGGTCTTTGACTAAATTGGGATTGACGCGATCGCTTAGAATCTCTGAGAGCGTCACTGTTTCGGCAATTTGATTAGAGGCACGGTAATTTAGTATTAGTTGATGACCCCGTGCATCTAGATTGTTGTATCCACCCGTATCTTTTTCTAAGGTCTTAAACACAGTAGTGCCAAGTTGGAGATACTCGTCATGAGTGGTTTTGAGTTCAATTCCTCGATCGGCTAGGTAACGGGTTGCTAACTGGAAATTAAAAGAGTATTGGCTCTGACAAGGAGATGCTTTACCCACAGCGAGAAGATGGCGACGGAGAATGTCATCCGGGTCGAGCAAAACGTTATTGAAGCCTTGGCGATCGGGTGAAACCTCCGGCGGAGGAAGAACACCAGGGCTACCGTATTGGCAGATGCTAATGAAGCGTGAAGCGAAGCTAGCGCTTTTCGCCTCGTTTTTTTGCATTCGAGCCTTTAAATCGCGATACTCTGCTCTCACAGGATTTTCGCGATAAATATCCAAACCGATCGCGTTGGGTTGATACTGCTCTAGTTTCTTTAAAAGGCGATCGAGAGAGCGATCGGATAATGAAGCAGCTCCTCTTTCTTTTAAAGGTTGGGACTGAACATCGTTTTCCGTAATCGTAACAAGCAGCAGTCGTTTATCGGGGCCTTCATCCGGTCGAACGCGCATCAACTGGTCGAAGGCTTTGAGTTCCAAAGGCTCAAGGATGCCAATCGATCGCACTCCTGTCACTAAGCTAGTAACCACCACACTCGCCAACAGCACGGTTTGAACCCCACGCCACCAAGATCGGGTAAGAATTTTTGGAGGAGGAATGGGTATAGGTAATGGTTCTAGTGGTTTGAGCAAATCTTTCCAGGTTGGTGGCACTTCTGGTAAGTTCTGGTAAATCACCGGCAACCAAGTAGCACAAGGGAAATCTTTCTCCAATCCCTGTAACCGTTCTCGCGCCCCCCGTGCTGCCTGATAGAACGACTGACTACTAGCAAAAGCAGTGAGGAAATACTTTAAAAATTCTTGAGCCACTCGGTCTGGCACTAGCTCCCGCATCACAATTATTTGGGGAATTTGTAGATCGTTGAGTTGCCGTGCCAATCCTAATCCGTCACACGAGTTAAAAATCGCGAATTGTAGACCTTGTTCCACGGCCTTCCTGAGCGCATACCAGAGTTCGTGAATGGTTAAGCTCTCAGTCGGGTTGATATAAATCCGACCGGTTTCTCCTTCCGTCTCGCTATGTCCTGCAAAAAAGATGATGTCCCAGGGTTGTTCCCAAAGGCGATCGTTAATCTCTTTATGTTTCGGTTCGACTAAAAAGACGGTTTCCGCATTCGGTAAAGTTTCTAATAACCTCCGATCTGCATCGATATTAATGCCTTCGCTATGACCGAGAATCGCTAAGATTCTTACTTTTGCCTTGCCAGTTGCGGGGCTTAATAGTTCCCGGCTGTCGATCTTCGTCGGACTCAAGGCAACTTCAGCATTTGGGTAATGCTCAATTAAATCCCACAGATGCCAAGGCAGTTTTTGTAAGTCCTTGTCGTCGGTACGAATTAGGACGCGAATCTCTTCATCTCGGTTTAATTCTTCTCGTAATCGCCGATCGAGAGGGCGAAATTGCTCGGCGTTGAGCCAAGTCATTAACTGATGCGAGAGTTCATCGGCTGATTTCTTGCATTGTTTAATGCGATCGCTCAACAGGGTGACGGAACCATCGTAGAGGATACCTTGAGGTCTGATGCGATAAGGTGCTCCGATGCTGCGATAATTCTGGAGCCAATGATGTTGTACCTGATTCGCTAATTCTGGTGCGGGAGGCAAGTAGCCAGTCATTTCTAGGGAAGGACTCATTCCTTCTCTAGACATTGACAAC
>DATNPT010000570.1:0-4837 GCA_036703075.1 Chroococcales cyanobacterium | reverse complement strand
GCTTAAAGCTCCAAATAGCACTTTCCGGCTGAGAAGACCAATTGACTGGTCTGCCCACTCTTCCATCAGCAAGCACAGTCCGCGTTGTTTGGGGTCTGAGGGGATGAGCAGCTTGTCTGGATACTGACGATCCAAGTACATCGCGATCGCAGTAGAGTCATTAATGACTGTACTCCCATCTTTTAACACGGGTACCCGTCGTTGGCCGGACAATCGAAAGAGATCGAGCTGTCCTACTCCCGGCGCAACTTCAATCTTGCGATAAGCCAATCCTTTATAATCCAGGATGAACCGTACTTTTTCAGAGTATTGCGACAGTTCAAATTGGTACAATTCCAGCATTTTGTATTTCCTCGCTGTTGATTTGGGGAGCATTGATAATTTAACGCTTCCCGATTACTGCTTGCTGCCAATCAATTGGGCAGTTTGCTTATTACACAATACTGCGTCCTTGATTCTCTTTCAGAAATTGTCCTATTCAATCCATTACTTCCTTTTAATAGCTGGTTAACTCTAGTTCAGAACTAAACTGAAATTTCTATTAGCATAGAACTGGAACATTGCGCTCTAGGAACACTCACCCTCCTCAACCTTTAATTCAATGAGCATGTAATCATCATGGAAAATCCCCCATGTATAAAATGGGGGATGATATGTTAAACGCCAATTAAAGTAAGCTTCTAAAGGGTGTTATACAGCTCGTCTGGTCAGTAAGCCCCAGATGAAGATGAGGATTATGGCACCGATAACAGCAAACAGAATGCTAGGTAAGCTGATAGCCCCTGCTGCTGCTCCCCCGCTTGTTCCTAAGATCTGAAGACCTAGCCAGCCTCCGACCAAAGCGCCTAAAATACCTAAGCCAATTGTTGCTAGAATGCCGCCGCCTTGATGACCTGGATAGATAGCTTTAGCGATCGCACCAGCGATCAGACCCAAGATAAGCCACGCAATAATGTTAGTAACCATCTAGTTTTCTCCTAAGTCAATGCTTTTTCCCGTAACAGACTATTGAAGCGATTTATGCAGCCCGTCGAGTTACTAAGCCCCAGATGAAAATAAGGATTATGGCACCGAGAACGGCAAAAAGAATGCTAGGTACAGTTATTGCTCCTGCTAAAGCTCCTCCACTTGACCCTAGCAAGAGATTACCCAGATAACCACCCACTAGAGCACCTAAAATTCCTAAACCAATCGTTGCAAAGATTCCACCTCCCTGATGCCCTGGATAGATAGCTTTAGCGATCGCACCAGCAATCAAGCCTAGGATAATCCAAGCAAGTATACCCATTAGTTTTCTCCCTTTCCAATCGTTTATTATTTTTCTCTTTGTTACGTCTAGACTATCAACTCGAACAAAGATGACACCTCTACCAGAGGGAATAACCGAAAGGTATAGAAATTGCAAGGTATTTTTTTAATAGTTTTTAACTAAAGAGAAAGAACCTGATGTTTTCTATTTCCTGACCCATTGACGGAACAGCAAGCAAATTTTGATGAGAAGTAAAATCATTATCTAGAGCAAGACAAGAAGGGTGCTAGGGCTAGCCTAGCAATTCCTCCTGAAGAAGAGCATAAATTTTCAACTCATGATTGTTGCCTAGCTAACATTTTTTGCGGCAAGTTGCTGGATTACTCCCGAAATGCAGCTTAGGAGACTTGACGCAAGAGATTTAATTCCATCCGTTCTCCTGGTTGAGGCTCGATCGCTTCTGTGGGAAGATGATGTTCGGCAAGTTGCGATCGCAATTGCTCCACACTACCAACAGTACGCAGAAACGCATTAATCAATCCCTCGTATTGCACATCGCCCCCCGCAGCAGTCGATAAGAAGACTTGAGGTTTTAGCCATTGAGCCAGTTGTAAGGCGGTTGTATTTCCTTGGATAATCGGTCCTGCGAGCGGCAGTTCCAGATTGACTATGGGACTAATCGCGACATCCACAGGGGCGTAATCTTTTAATTGTGCAGGAGGATACCCATGGGGTTCGTAGTAGAGGGTAGTACCGCTATCTAGATGCTTGAGAAGGTAGGCGTTTTCCTGCTGGAAGGGACCAATGGGTGCTCCTGGTAACGCTCGAATTTCAATTTGCTGGGCTAGGGTGAAGGTTTGGCCGGGCGAAACAGATGTGACTTGGGTATAACCTAACTGCTCTACTACCTTAGCCGCACTCGCCGAACCTACAACCGGAATGGTTTTGTCCAATTGTTCTAGCGTGGGTTTATGGGCGTGGTCATCTAAACCTTGAGAGAGCAGGATTAGGTCTATTGTTTCGGGTAGAGAGTCAAGCGGTTGACGGCGAGAGCCTTTGAATAGCCAGGGTAGATTTCCAAAGATTAAGGAACCGACTAACCAGGGGTCAATTAAAATTCGTTTTTGTCCGAGTTCGAGGAGCCAGCTATTTGCTCCGAAGTAAGTTAAGTACATATATTAATCAGGAAATTATTTCCTGCCGAATGATTGCGCTAAGATTTTAGTTTAATAATCTTAACAAAGAGATACAATCATCTGGTTTTGCTGGCTATCCCGTATTTCCTGACGCCAACGAAGGCTAGAAATTCAAGCAGAGTGAAAAAAAGGTTCTCGGTTATCGCCGAGAACCTTTGGATGAGATGTAGAAGAAACTATGACGCAGAGGTAATCTGTTCTCTGGAGACGGTATCGCCTGAATGCATAATGTTTTTAACGCGATCGGCTAATCGAAGCGATAGGGCGACGATAGTTAAGGTAGGATTGCCGTAGCCTCCTGTAGGGAAAACAGAGCTACTGGCAATGAATAAGTTAGAAACACTGTGAACTCGGCAATTTGCATCTACAACCCCTTGTTTGGGGTCGGTATGCATGCGAGTGGTTCCCATATGGTGAGATGTACCAGCCGTGGATAGGGTCGGTAGTTCGCCCTCCAGCTCGATTTTGTACTCACCTAGACCAGCACGGGCAATTTCTTGTGCGAACACCTCTTGTGCGCGTCTGACATTACGAATATCTTCTTCATGCCAGCGCGTCTGCATCCGTACTCTCCTTCGACCGAGTTTGTCATACTCCTCTCCCAGTACCACTCGATTGTCTGGATGGGGAGCTTGTTCAGTTTGATGGAGAACTTCAAATACATGGTACACCCGCTCTTTATTGGGAACCTGCGACCAACCGCCTTGACTCAGGTTCGACCAAAATGGTTGGGGTTTTCGGGTCACTTTCTCGTAGAGAGAGGCAGCAATATCGTCAAGACCTGTCACCACGTTGCTCAAATGTTGGAGCGTTCCCTTTGACCCTTCCTTCAAGGCTTTTGCCGTGGCTAGGGCTTTTAAAGAGTTCATCGCTTCTGATGAGCGAAATCGTTTATGTCTGGGAAATAATAATGTCGAAATATTCAGTAACTTCTCTCGACGCATCGCTTCCTTGGTCAAGGACAGTCCCCCCATCACTGTCCCATAACTCAATTGACGCAAATCGTACAGAGCCATCGAGTTAACAATATTGGGATTGGATGGGATAAACAGACCCCCATGTACTAATGGGTGATCCATAAAGAACCGACCCACTAAATCGTGTTGATTTCCTAAACCAGTCTTTTGTACTTTATTGGATAGCAATAATAAATGCGTAGACTCAATACCACCTGCCGCTAAAATTACGAGTTTTGCTTTCACCCAAAATTGATTACCTTGTAAGCAAGCAACGCGCACGCGAGTGACCGTTTTTGCTGTTTCATCGGTTTCCAGCTCGACTGCATTAGCGTGGAGATAAGTGGTGATATTAGGAGCGCGATTGATTTCGTCGCGGTACTCCTGATAAAAGGCAGCACCGGGTCCGAACTGAAACATGCGAGTCGTTACTCGATTACCAAGCAAGGGGAGTCGAGGGCTAGTAGCATCTTCCCAATCCTCTGCTTCATAGGTAAACGGTCCGAGTTGGCAAACCGCTTGCGCCCGTTCGTAATAGGGAATTAAGTGGTCTCTGTCAAATGGCCAACCGCTATAGGGAAGCCAATCCCGTTTTTCAAAATCTACCTCGTCTAGCGGCACATGCCTCAGACCCAGCCGCTCTTTACTAATTTTGATTGCCCAGTAGCTGGAATTACCGCCAAAGCGACGATTGCGCCTGTCGGGAGTCACTTGCACGAAATCTCCCTCCGTCTCAACCTCAGCTAGTGACTCCGTATCTGGGTCGGGCAAGTCCAGACTGCCGCTTTCTAGCACGCAGACTCGGAAGTTCTGTCCTGCTAGTTCACGCGCTAGACTGAGTCCTGCAGGTCCAGTACCAACAATACAAACTTCAGTCTCAATCGTTTCTTCAGCAGGCAATGTGCGTGCGTCAATCAACATCACTAACAATCCTTTGTTGTAGTAGAAATACTGAGTTAAGTGACAACCCAAACGAGTCTCTATAGATAGAGTTCCCTTGCTGAGTTGCAAAGTAACAAACTCTATCTAAAAAGACGAGTCTATAGAGTTTTGATGAAAGCTTCCTGTTCTCCCAAACCAGTTAAATTTCCATCCCAAATCAAGCTGAAATAACTAATCCAGCTTTTCACTTGAGTTGTTTTCAACGATTTGCTCTTAGAGCATTCTTACAGGACATCGAACAGTCTTGCCTAGCGATCGGTGATAGCTCCGATGCCTTGGTCAAGTCAAAGTTTTTAGCTGATCGAGCACCAAAAGAATTTAGAAAATGTTAAAGAGCGCCCCACCGACAATAATTGCAGGCACTAATTTTTTTATAAAAGTGACGCTTAACATTCATCTAAACCCCAGCCACAGCACCCTAACTTAATCTTAATGTAATTCTGCTATCGATTGAGTCAGTCACTACATAGCTTTATCAATTCTTCTATTCTCTC
>DATNPT010000552.1:0-7782 GCA_036703075.1 Chroococcales cyanobacterium | reverse complement strand
ATTCAGCAATAGCGCAACTGTACTCAAAACCCAGTTACGCTTGTTGCTAAATGTCTTAATCGGTCACGCCTTTAAATTGGGCATCAGTAGCGACCAAGATGGTCGCACTACAAGGATTCTGCAATTCTTGACACTAAGGTTTAAATGGCAAACAGCTTAACCGCCTAAAAAAACAGGCTACGCGGTGGCGCAACCTGTTACAGAGTTAAGTATTTGACGTTTAAATTAGGTAGATTGAGCGGTCAATAACTCAGCAGGCAAATGCTTAAATGCCAGCCGTTCGTTTTCCACATCCACAAAGATGGTGTCTCCGTCGTTGAACTCGCCTCGGAGAATACCCTTGGCAATTTGGGTCTCCAGTTCGCGCTGAATCGCTCGCTTCAGGGGCCGTGCGCCGAAGACTGGGTCGTAACCCACTTCTGCTAAGAAGTCGAGAGCGCTGTCGGAGAGCTTCAGGGACATCTTGCGGTCTGCTAGGCGTTGTTCTAAGCGCTTAGTTTGCAACTGAACGATATGCCGCAACTCGGATTTTTGCAACGCATGGAAGATGATAATCTCATCGATTCGGTTGAGGAACTCTGGACGGAAGCTTGTACGCATCGCATCCATCACGCGACTCCGCATCTCATCGTACTGACTATCATCGCCAGCAATGTCCAGAATGTACTGGGAACCGATGTTGCTGGTCATGATGATCACGCTGTTCTTAAAGTCCACAGTATGACCTTGAGCATCGGTGACGCGACCATCATCAAGGATTTGCAGCATCACGTTGAAGACATCAGGGTGGGCTTTCTCGATTTCGTCGAAGAGAATTACTGCATAGGGACGCCGACGGATCGATTCGGTGAGTTGACCCCCTTCTTCGTAACCGACGTATCCCGGAGGCGCACCAATTAATCGCGAAACGGAGTGCTTCTCCATGTATTCGGACATGTCAATCCGCACGAGGGCGTCTTCGGTGTCGAACAGATAAGTGGCAAGGGCTTTGGCGAGTTCTGTTTTACCAACACCTGTAGGACCGAGGAAGATGAAGCTAGCCGTTGGGCGATTGGGGTCAGCCAAACCTGCACGAGCTCGCTGAATCGCATCAGCAACAGCGGTCACCGCTTCGTCTTGACCAATAACGCGCCTGTGCAGTTCATCTTCGAGGTGCAGCAGCTTCTCCATCTCCGACTCAACCAGTTTGCTGATGGGAATACCCGTCCACTTGGAAATGATTTCCGCAATGTCGGCTTCTGTTACTTCTTCCCGCAACAGCGACCTACCACTGGTCTGGGTTTGGGCCAGTTGGGTTTCAATCTGTTCGAGTTGATGCTGCAACTCGGTTAACTTGCCATATTTCAGTTCAGCTGCCCGGTTGAGGTCGTATTCTCGTTCTGCCTGCTGGATTTCAACGTTGATGCGATCGATTTCTTCCTTCAGGGTTTTGCGCTTGTCTAGGACATCTTTCTCGGCCTGCCATTGAGCATTGAGCCCTCGTTGCTCTTCTTTTAGGTCAGCGAGTTCTCTTTCCAGTCTTACCAACCGCTCTCTGGAGGCAGGGTCACTTTCTTTTTGCAGCGACAGACGCTCCATTTCCAATTGAAGGATTTTGCGATCGATTTCGTCAAGGTCTTCTGGCTTGGAGGTACTCTCCATGTTCAGCCTAGCTGCGGCTTCATCGACTAAGTCGATCGCTTTGTCGGGTAGGAAGCGATCGCTAATATACCGAGTGGATAGCGTTGCTGCCGCCACCAGCGCACTGTCAGAAATCTTGACGTTGTGGTGGGTTTCGTATCGGTCTTTCAACCCTCGCAGAATCGAGATCGTATCTTCTACAGTGGGTTGATCGATATAAACTTGTTGGAATCTGCGCTCTAATGCCGCATCTTTCTCAATGTATTTGCGGTACTCATCAAGGGTCGTGGCACCGATACAGCGCAACTCACCTCGCGATAGCATCGGTTTGAGCAGGTTGCCAGCATCCATTGCGCCTTGGGTTGCACCAGCACCAACGACGGTATGAATTTCATCAATGAACATGATGATTTGACCGCCAGAGTCGGTGACTTCTTTGAGAACTGCTTTCAAACGCTCTTCAAATTCGCCCCTAAACTTGGCACCTGCAATCAGTGCCCCCATATCGAGAGCAATGAGTTTGCGCTCTTTGAGAGACTCTGGCACATCCCCCATGACAATCCGCTGAGCGAGTCCTTCTGCGATCGCAGTTTTACCAACTCCGGGTTCCCCAATCAAGACGGGGTTATTTTTAGTCCGACGCGAGAGAATCTGAATCGTGCGGCGAATCTCATCATCTCGACCAATCACTGGGTCAAGTTTCCCTTCACGCGCCGCCTGAGTCAGGTCGCGTCCGTATTTTTCCAGTGCTTCGTACTTGCCTTCTGGATTTTGGTCGGTCACTTTCTGGTTCCCTCGAATTTGGTCAATCACCTTCTTGAGCTTCGCTTCATCTAGTTTAAATTCTTGGAACAGAGCTTTGCCCAAGCGATCGTCTTTGAGAAACGCCAGCATCAGGTGCTCGATCGAGATAAAGTCATCTTTATACTCTTTGCGATAAGACTCTGCTCGATCTAACAGGGTATCGAGGCTACGTCCCAGGTAAACCGAGGCGCTGCTGCCGGACACTTTAGGCTGGCGTTGGATAAAGCTTTCTGTATAGTCGCGCACTCGCTGCACGGGGACTTCAAGTTTATTGAAAATACTCGTAGCGAGTCCCTCTTGCTCTAAGAGCGCTTTGAGCAAGTGTTCGCTTTCGAGCTGTTGTTGCTGGGCTGCTTTCGCCACTTCTGGAGTGCGTGCGATCGCTTCCCAGGCTTTTTCTGTAAATTGATTAGGATTAGTTGGTTGCATAAGGATTTCACACTCCCATAATCTGTTTTATAGTACGTGGCTCTTGAAGAAATTCTTGAGTACTAAAAACCAAGTAAGATGCCCGATTGAGTATCTTCACTGACTGTAACTTATCTTTAATATGTCTCTAGTGATAGGTTCCTCACTCCTAAGGTAGGGATCGCCCTATATTTTCCAAGTCGATGGCTGGCATAGAGTCTGTATCTTAGAAATTGAAGTTTACTTACTCTGTAGACAAGCTTTTTATACGTGGAGTTTACGCCTTTCATATATCAATAGTTTTACCCTAAAACTTCATTGTCAATCACCTAAATACTTAAATCTAGTGCAAACTATTTAAGTCCAATTTAACCTACATTAAAGGTAGAACGTCAATCAGATTTATCTCCATTTTTCTATTATTTAGAAAATAAAGAAGTTAGTGCTCTATGTAAATTTATCAAAAATATTTTTGTGTTTAAATATTTATTAGAATCCCACCGACTTGCTCCCTAGCGAGAGGATTTGCTGTAAGGTATCTGTAAGTTGTAAAACTTAGCTGTACGGTATGTGCGATCGCACTTTTAGTCCAGTTTACAAAATTCAGCGCTCTGATAAAGATAAAGAGAAGAATGCAACAAAGGATAAGCAAGCCATGGTAAATCCCTTTGACCCCGATCGAGACAAGTTGCCGTTCAATGAAGATGAAGATCTCTTCGGTCGCACCCTAGAAGATTTCACGCTCACTGGCAGACTGCGTCGATTCCACAACTCTTTCGACAGCAGTATTCGTGCCATCTTGCAAGACTGCCTGTTCCGAATCCACGACGAAGACGGCGTTCTTACCTTCCAAATCCTCTGCCCTAATGAAGCCGTACAGAAACGCCTTTACATCAAACGAGAAAAGATTCGCAATACTCTCCAATGGATTTGGAACAACCTCGACTACTACGCCTTCTGCATCGAGAAAGATGGATTGCAATGTAAAGTACTAGACGTAAACTCTTACAGAGGTGGCATTTGAAGCACTTTCCTCTAGTCAGAGCATAAGATTATCCAGTTATCATCCAGGGAAAGCTTGTTTAAAAAAAGCTGTAACCTAGGACACATGACAGCCACACAACATCTACCTTTAAGCAGATAAAAGTTAACAATTACGACTGTTAACCTAGTGCAAAGGCATCTACTCAGCGGAGCAAACGGCTAAAGCTTGACTCTAGTAACCTGGATCACTTTTTTTAAACGATAAGTTTGTAATAATTGTATTTCCCCGTCTTAAATGGGAAGAAACCCCGCCGCGATGAAGGGTGCAGCGGGGAAAGTTTAGGTACTGATGCCATCTTAGTAGCTAAAATCACAAACGGAAAGAGCAAAGCACTCCAGGCCAATGCGGTAACTGGGGTGTATTTGCTTTGAGATGCAGCTTTCGTTCCTTTCACACTGGGAGTTTGGCGCAGCAACATCGGGATAGCGACTTGCTCTTACACAAAATGCTGTTTGATTCAAGAACTCCTAAGAAACACAAGGCAGAAGTCAGAAGGCAAGAGGTTTATTCATAACGAGTGCACAAACGCGCTGCATGGGAGGCTCTCAATAAACTTCCGGTCATCTTTGTGGGCAGAGACCCTTGTTGAGGCAAAGAGGCAAGCACTTCGACAAAAATTGATTTTTATTTACAAATATCCTGTCTTCGTGAGCGAACTCCTCGATTCCTCTCTCAGACTGATATCTAGCTCGACGTTACTTCTAAGTAAAGAACCCTTACTCTGAGTTCGCGCAAGCGCTCGAAACCCTCTCCACAGAAACTTTTGACTTCAGGAGGAGGGGATTATGAGGGATTGTAACGGCTTGTTCGTTCATGCGGATTGGCCAGAGGTAGGACTGTTTTTTGTTTTTTGTTTCCATTTATTGGAATATAAACTAAAAAAATTATTCTGAAACGATAAACAGTGCCTAATCAGTTTTGGGAGCAGTAGCGCTATATAGACCGCTTCGGATACCTAACTATAAGCTCTCACGCCCTATTCCATTTGAAACAGCTCTTTCTTTTCCTTGGTAGTTAGTGAATAATTGCGATCGACGCCCCAAGGGAAGCTTTTCCTAAGCTGCCTGGATGAGTTAGCGCCAAGACGCTGACCCGAGCGACGGGTAAAGACAATATTCAACTTTTAATTCAAACGATAGGAGACATAGCTCGTGAAACTCTCAGTTTATGGAAAAGGCGGTATCGGGAAATCCACGACTAGCTGTAATATCTCCGTTGCCCTAGCGAAGCGTGGCAAGAAGGTGCTGCAAATTGGCTGTGACCCGAAGCACGATAGCACCTTTACCCTTACAGGCTTTCTGATTCCCACGATTATCGATACGCTTCAGGAAAAGGATTTTCACTACGAAGACATCTGGCCTGAAGATGTGATCTATAAAGGCTATGGTGGCGTTGATTGCGTTGAAGCAGGAGGACCACCTGCTGGTGCAGGTTGCGGTGGCTATGTGGTTGGGGAAACAGTGAAGCTGCTCAAAGAACTCAACGCTTTTGATGAATACGATGTTATTCTGTTTGACGTTCTAGGAGACGTAGTCTGCGGTGGTTTTGCGGCTCCTCTCAACTATTCTGACTACTGCATGATTGTGACGGACAACGGGTTCGATGCCTTGTTTGCCGCAAATAGAATCGCTGCATCCGTGCGCGAAAAAGCTCGCACTCACCCCTTGCGTCTTGCTGGTTTAATTGGCAACCGGACATCCAAGCGCGATCTGATTGACAAGTATATTGAGTCCGTGCCGATGCCAGTTCTTGAGATTCTGCCCCTGATTGAAGACATTCGCGTCTCCCGCGTTAAGGGCAAAACCTTGTTTGAGATGGCGGAGACTGACCCTTCACTCAACTACGTCTGCGACTACTACTTGAACATCGCCGACCAAGTGTTGGCTTTACCGGAAGGTGTGGTACCGAACGATGCCCCCGATCGCGAATTGTTCTCCTTGCTGTCTGACTTCTATCTCAATCCCCAGCAACCGAAAGTCAAGACCGAGGAAGAAGAATTAGATCTAATGATGGTCTAGGATTTGTTATTTGTTGTTGGTTATTTGTTATTGGCAAACCATAAATAACGAATAACCAATAACCCAGAAAAACTAACAACAAACAACTAACGACTAATAACGAATAATATGACCCTTGCAGCACCTGAGCCTTTAAATTTTGAGTGTGAAACCGGAAATTACCACACATTTTGCCCGATTAGTTGCGTTGCGTGGCTTTATCAGAAGATTGAAGATAGTTTCTTTTTAGTCATTGGTACCAAGACTTGCGGCTACTTCCTCCAGAACGCGATGGGGGTGATGATTTTCGCCGAACCGCGCTATGCGATGGCGGAGTTGGAAGAAGGGGATATTTCAGCACAACTGAACGATTACGAAGAACTGAAGCGGTTGTGCTTGCAGATTAAACGCGATCGCAACCCCAGTGTAATCGTCTGGATTGGTACGTGTACTACCGAAATCATCAAGATGGATTTGGAAGGCTTGGCTCCTAAACTAGAAGCTGAGCTTGGTATCCCCATCGTTACCGCTCGTGCCAATGGTTTAGATTATGCGTTCACTCAGGGTGAAGACACCGTACTCGCCTCAATGGTTCACAAGTGTCCGGATAAGGCTCCTGTAGTGGAAGCGGACAAAGAAGAGCGCAATGCCATCTCCAAACTCCTCAACTTCGGGCGGAAGAAAGAAGACGTTGCCGCAGAACAGTCAGAATATGTCGATCATCCTCCCCTAGTATTGTTTGGCTCTCTGCCTGACCCCGTTGTAACTAATCTGACGCTGGAACTGAAGAAGCAGGGGATTAAAGTTTCTGGATGGATGCCCTCTAAGCGTTACACCGAACTGCCGGTGATTGAAGAAGGCTACTATGTTGCTGGCGTCAACCCCTTTCTCAGCCGTACCGCCACTACCTTGATGCGTCGCCGCAAGTGCAAACTGATTGGCGCACCCTTCCCGATTGGTCCCGATGGCACCCGCGCTTGGATCGAAAAGATTTGTTCTGTGTTCGGAATTGAACCGAAAGGACTGGATGAACGGGAAGCGCAAATTTGGGAAAACTTGGAAGACTATATCAAGCTGATTCGCGGCAAGTCCGTCTTCTTCATGGGTGACAACCTGTTGGAAATCTCTCTGGCACGATTCCTGATTCGTTGCGGCATGACGTGCCCAGAAATCGGCATTCCCTACATGGACAAGCGCTATCAAGCGGCTGAACTAGCATTGCTAGAGAAAACTTGTCATGAAATGGGTGTCCCGACACCGAGGATTGTCGAGAAGCCAGACAACTACAACCAGATTCAGCGGATTAACCAGTTGCAGCCTGACTTGGTCATCACGGGTATGGCTCACGCTAACCCCTTAGAAGCACGGGGTATCAATACCAAGTGGTCGGTTGAATTCACCTTTGCTCAGATTCACGGCTTTACCAATGCTCGTGACATCCTAGAACTAGCAACTCGTCCGTTGCGTCGCAATAACAACCTCAAGGAATTGGGTTGGGCGAAGCTGGTCAAGGAAGAAGCGAACGTCTAGGTTTCGGCTACTAATCTCTTCTCATCAATAGGCAATTTTTAGGGGCGATCCGCTGTGCGATCGCCCTTTATTTTATTCTTAAAAAGAACGACTCTTTTGCCCTGATGATCGGAACTTGTTGGAAAAGGTAGCTGACTCAAATCAACACTGGAATGGGGTATGGAAGATTTAATGCCAGATTTAATTGAGAGATTAGATAGATGGTTAAGGCAGAATCGACCTGGCTACTACTCGCAACTACTCCCTGGTCTTACAGATGAGCAAATTATGGAGTTTGAGGAAGCACTTGGCATTAGTTTGCCACCAGATTTTAAACTGTTATACAAATGGAAAAATGGTCAGCCTTCTGGGCATTATGATAGTTTTATTTTTAATCTT
>DATNPT010000548.1:0-7946 GCA_036703075.1 Chroococcales cyanobacterium | reverse complement strand
AGTTAATGAAACTGAGCAATGCGTTGCTCGATGCAACCTGCAAAGACTCACCCGTGTATGCAGAAGGGATTGAAACCTTAATCCTGCTGTTGGCTCCCTTTGCTCCTCATATTACTGAAGAGTTGTGGCAAGCGATCGGTCGCACCGAATCAGTTCATACTCAAGCGTGGCCGAAATATGACCCAGATGCTTTGGTTGCTGATGAGATTACGTTGGTGATTCAAATCATGGGCAAAACTCGCGGCACGCTTCAAGTTCCAGCACAAGCGGACAAGCAGGCGTTGGAACAGTATGCCCGTGAATCGGAAGTCGCTCAGCGTTACATTGAGGGTAAGGAGATTAAGAAGGTAATTGTCGTGCCTGGAAAGCTGGTGAATTTCGTGGTGGGTTGAAACAGGGGAGTGCGATCGCACTTCTCTAAAATAATTAGTCTAGATAAAAGGAGCGATCGCTCTTTTTATCTAGACTACATATATAGCCCAATCACCCCTCCAAGAAGCGCCTCAACCTGAGTTTGCAAATTTTCCCAATCGGCTTTCGTTGCTGCTAGCATCTCCAATATCCATGAGCTGTCTTCGATAATCTCTTCGCTGCCGATCAGTTCTGTAAAGTTACTATTAAGCGTATCCCAGCCCATCCCCAGCCCAGTAACGCCAGTATATAAATTCTGCGATGCACCTAAAAATGTCGTCAGCCGTCCTAAGAGTTCATATAGGGTTCTGAACTCGATTTGCTCGCTGCCCAATTGAGTCTGCAAACGAGCAAGCTGTTGCTCCATATCTTTTTCCAGTCCTACTAGTTGAGCGATCGCATCTGCTAATGCTAAAAAGGGATTCCATTGTTCCATTTGCTTTTTTTGTGCGATCTTTTCTTCCAGTTGCTGCATCTGCTGCTTTAAAGTGTCCATTTGTTGTTGAGCAACCTGGAGCAGGGACTGAGCTGTCTTGGCATCGTTGGCGAAGTTGCGGCTATCTTCTGCCACTACAGTCGCATAGTCTTTAACAGTGGGTTCAGCAGCACTTGCAGCCGATGCCGCTTGCCTAGTCTTGAATTGCAGTTGGTCTAATAAAGATTTGAACGACAAGAATGCATCCCGATCGCCCGTGCTGATTTGAGCTGCCGCTTCCGACAAAGGCTGGTACAAAGTACCAAAAGTATTACCGAATTCGATAACACCCTCGATCGCTTCCACAACCTGCGGTCGAATAGTCTGCAACCAATTGCTTGCATGGTTCTTGGCGGTTGCTATATGACTATTCAAATCGGGAACGACTGGATTGCTGACGCTGTCGAGCTGCTCAATTGCATGTGCGGATGAATCTACCAACTTCATCGCGGAAATCGTCGGTTCGACGGAAGATGATAAAGCCTGTGGTGGGGCTATGTTAATGTCAGCCATTTTTTTTCATGGAATTACAGAAAATCGCTGCTGAAAGCTCCACTCTTTTAAAGCGGTGATAAAAGTGGAAAAAGCTTATCCTGTCATGCATTTAGTTACTACAAGGAATGGACTGCTTGGCACCGCCCTGAACTTGATGAACGATGCCCCCTGAACAGTAGCAGTAACTAATGCGAGAATCCCCGCATTGAGGCGGGGGAGTGTCAAAACTGACGATTTAATTAAGCCATGCCAAGGCAAAAGTAGTATTTGGCTGGGTCATGTCCGTCTTTTGTATCGGTATTGTGCCATTGTCTTGCAGGTGTAAAGCCAGAGTCCGAGTATCCTGCCAATCCTTGTTTGCAGTGTTCAATTGGTCTACTAACCAATCACCTAAATCCGGAGTTGCAAGTCCGAGTGCAGAATTAATCTCGCCAAAGCCATCATGAAGTGAGTTCCAACCTTTCTGGAGGGATTCAACAGCCGCGATCGCCCCAGAAATAGCATCCACCATACTCTGGATTGTATTATTTGAGGTATTTACACAGGTATATAACTGCTCCAGATTTGTCAGTTTTGCAGTGTCTGCCTTTAATTGATTCTGCTTTCCTGCTAGGTCTTTTGCTGCAATGCCTATCATAGCGCTAGACCCACCCATAACAGCTAATCCGCCTACTATCAGAGCGGTTGATGCACCCGCGGTTTCAATCTCTGCAAGGACGCCAACACTAATCATAACAATACCAACGACCTCGCCTGTGGCACCTCCCGCTATCATGGCATTGTCTTTTCCGATCGCCTTATAAAGGCTGTCTATATTAGCTTTTAAAGTGGCAATCTCACCACTTTCTCCACCAAGAGCTGCCGTGACCAAGTCATGGTCACGATTAAAGTTACGTTGGTCCTCCTGAATCTTCGCAAGAAAATCGTTAAGGGCATTAATGACTGGAACTGTCGAGTCTCCCTTTTTCTGAATGACATTCTGAAGGGCTAGTACTCCTTGCTGGAAAATCTCCTTGTTATTTCCTTCATTAATACTCTGTGCCAATGTCATGAGCCGATCAAAAAAAGCCGTCCACTGGTTACTAAACCCGATAATATCGGACAGCGTCTTTACCATTAGCGGATTGATCGTGTTCAAATAGCCAGTTGCGTTAGCGCGTGCTTTGGCTTGGTGGTTCGGCAAATCCTTACTTACAGAGCTGTTGCTGTCTGTATCTACTTCCGAGGGTAAATTAATATCGGGCGTTTGATTGATTGTATTAGCATAAAGCTGCATCAATGTTGAGGCTTTCATTGTGTCACTCATTCCGCTCTTTACCGCTGCGGATGAGACTTTGCTTGCTGTGTTTGGTTCAGTTGTTAGTGCTATCATACTTTTCTCCTTTTATCTTTGCTTGTTGCTTACTGTGCTTCAACTGCCTTGTAAGATTTTCCTGCTAGAGCTGACAACTGTGTCTGAACCAAGGAGCAGCTAGCTTGGAAGTTGAGGCTGAAATCGAATCACTACATTCCAAAGTTAGGCTTATAACCCGGTCTGCTCAACCGAAGTTTAGGAACTTAAGAACCGAACTTAAAGATTTTTTGAAATCAATCTCCGAAAGCTAGCAACCGCAAAGATTTCAGACGCTAAGGATTTAGAAAATAGCCGTAACGATCGCATTCAAAATCGGAAAAATTCCTTAACTTCAGCAGGGAAATAGGACTTAAACACTTTCCGAATACACCTAATTATGAATTGCTAAGCTAAATCCTTTTCTCTATAGGGGGTCGTAAATCCCAAAATAGGAAACAGTTCTTTTGCAGGCTCTCCCATCTAGCTCAAGCGAATTAAATAACAAATTGTAAACAACTTATACTTAAGTCGAACACTATCAAAAACATTAGGCTTCGATAATCAAGAATACCAATTTTAATTGATAATGCTACACATCTAATTCCTAGTCGAAGAATCAGGAAAAGTGCATCTCAGCTTTGTAGAAGCTTATTAATTCGGGTAGGTCTAATTGAGTCACAAAACTTGTGTAGTGCCAAGTCCTGCGGAAACTGAAAAATTGGGTGAACTAGCTGGACTCCTGCTGCTGAAAACTTTCTTCTTTAGCGGCAAAACAAAGTAAAAGTACCCTTTACGGTTACTTTTACAGCCTAACTTTACATTCCATTCTATGTCGTAAACAAACCAGATTTGCCAGCTAATTAGGGGGTGAGCAGCTTGTCTGCACACCACAGGTACCTCATGCCGACCCACCAAGTGCATTGCCCAAACAAAGGTGTTTCTCCAATGAGCCAACAACAACAGAGACGTAGGCGTGGTGTAATCCTTACGCCTCAAGGATTAAAGAAACTCCAGATAGCTAAATCTGAGGCAGAAAGTGGCGAAAACGACGATAGACGTTACACCCTAGAAAACTTAAATATTCGCACTGGCTTAGATCCAGATACCTTGATGAAGGTATTTGCTTGCGAAGCTGGAGTTGATAAGCGAACCCTGAATATCTGCTTCAGGGCTTTTAATCTGCAACTAGAGCCAAATGATTATAAGCTGCAAGCTCCTCAGTTTGAGGTGGTTGAGGGGCGAGGGGGGGCAACACGTCAAGTGCTACAAGATTGGGGCGAAGCACCAGATGTCTCTGTTTTCTGTGGACGTTCAGAAGAACTGACAACATTAACGCATTGGATTTTAAAAGATCGTTGCCGATTGGTGGCGCTGTTAGGTATGGGTGGGATGGGTAAAACCTGCCTGTCGGTGAAGTTAGCAGAAAAGATACAGGATGAGTTCGAGTTTGTGATTTGGCGCAGTCTACGCAATGCTCCACCCGTGAAAGATATCCTAGCAGAGCTGATCCAATTCCTGTCCAACGAGCGGGAAACTGATTTACCGGAAACTGTAGACGGTAGAGTGTCACTACTCATTCGTTATTTACGAGGACATCGCACTCTGCTGGTATTAGACGATGTGGAAAAGATTTTGCAAGGGTGCAATCGACAAGAAATGTCCTCTAACTATCCTCCTGAACAGTATCGCCAAGGTTATGATGGCTATGGTGAATTCTTCAAGCGAGTGGGAGAAGCACGCCATCAAAGCTGTTTGGTACTGACAAGTCGAGAGCGGCCAAAAGAAGTTGGATTACTAGAAGGAGAAACATTACCCGTTCGAGTCCTGCAAGTGAAGGGCTTGCAGGTAGCTGAGGTAGAGGAGATGTTGAGAGCTAAAGGTTCTTTCTCGGCATCACCAGAGGAGTGGAGCCAGCTGAGTGAGTACTATGCAGGCAATCCCTTGGCATTGAAGATTGTCTCTACGACGATTCAAAAATTGTTTGATGGCAGTATTGCAGAATTTTTAAAACAGAACACACCTCTTTTCGGTGATATTCGCAATCTTTTAGATCAACAATTTGAGCGCTTGTCAAATGCAGAAAAGGAGATGATTGGCTGGCTAGCGATCGATCGCCAACCCGTTTCATTTTCGCAGCTGCGAGAGAAAATCGTACCCCCGGTACCACCGCAACAACTGCTAGAGGTACTAGAATCTCTCGAAAAGCGATCGCTAATCGAGAAAAGAGCTGCACTTTTCTCTCTACAGCCCGTAGTTATGGAATATGTCACTGACCGCTTTCACCAAGAAAAAATTGCTTAAAATTGGAACAGTATACTCGTGAATCGGAAGTTGCTCAGCGTTACCTTGAGGGTAAGGAGATTAAGAAGGTAATTGTCGTGCCTGGGAAGTTGGTCAATTTCGTGGTGGGTTGAAACAGGGGGAATTACCCGCTCTCATTTCCTGCAACTTGCGATCGCGGAGCAATAAACTCATAGTTCCCTCAAACTAAAGTCTGTGGATACAAAAACGACGAGCAAGCCCTTGAGGAGTGTTGTGCTAGAGCGCCAGTCCCGTGAAAGGAGTTGACAAAAGACGCGAATAGGGGTGTATTAGTCCGTCAACTCAATAGAGTACTCACGGTTCAAGCCGATAGGTGTCATAGCTGTTTAGTTTGACTCTTGCACTCAAGCTGTTTGCTCTGCCGTTGGCTCCGGCATCCGAGCGTGCCCAGCGCTCAATCACGAAGCATCTTCAATACCGAGAACAGAATCTTCTAACGCCCGTTCTACATCGCCTAGTTCTTTTTGAGTCGCTGGGTTGACTTCTGTCGGATGGTCTGAGTTGGCACTTCGCTCGTATTCGTCAACTACTTCATTAATCGCTTCTTTATTGAGTGCTGGGTCGCTGGAGACAGCGGCTGCTTCCTGGTCTTGCGATCGCGATTTGTCCTGTGTCATCGTTGAACTCCTAACTCGATCTGTTCTATTCCACATTTGCCACAAAGTAGGTGAACGAGCATCTGTCTGGAGTCCATTGTTTGGATTGCTACCAGCCTCCAGAAAAACCCTGGAGTGTTAACAGGCGGTAGTATCCATATTGGCGTTGCTTGTTTTTTCTGATTGGGAGAAAAATTACCAGGAATACGAACTCACCCAATGCCCTTAGGGAGACTCACCAATGGTATCGAGCGAAGTTCAGTCATTCTGCTGAGCAAGATTCAGTAATTGCGCTGAACTAAATTATCAAAACTTGCATCTATATTGGGATAGATATAATTTGGGTTAGCTGGAATGAACATTCCGAATGATTGCGAAAGACTTGAACATAGGAAAGAGCAATTATTTGAGCGATATCGGTACATTCAAAGTATTGAACAATCGAGACGTGACCCACATGACGTAGCATTTGTTGAAAATTTTCAAGCAGCAATACGTTTATGGGGGTGGAATTGGATCGATGCTGGAAAACTCTCGAAAAAATAATATCGCCGCTCAACAGAATAGTCTACAGAGGTGCTTCTCGCATGGAATCTCCCTGGAAAGTAGAACTCCCGCTCGCAGGTACTAGAACGGATAGAGTCGTCATCTACTCCTATAAGGACAAATGGAATCCAGTAACTTTCTCCCCTTTTGTTGAGGCAATTAATCTTTACCATACAGCCTCTTTCTTAGGTGAAAAAATCTTTTTATTTCCTCCTGACTTAGACCCTAGAATTTTCGAGATAGTTTAAACTCATGCCGTGCCAGTCATATAGCGGTGTATAAAGATTACAAAAATTAACAATTTAGGCTGATTGTTATAGACGTGAGTTAGCTTTTTGAGGGCTATTGCTGACCGCTGAATCAGTAGTTTTACGTAGACCTTAAAGAGAATCACTATGAGTGACATCCGCTTTTGGCGACCTGTCTATCAATTGTTTAAGCCCGATGAGCCTCTGATGAAAGAGGAACTCAGAGACTTTTACGTTCGGCGAGAGGACAGCCCGGTGGATAGTTTGGTGAATTTGCTGGCGATGGAGGATGCGGCAGCAAAGTTTTTGTTGGCAGGGCACCGAGGCGGGGGTAAAACAACTGAGCTGAGGCGGTTGGAACAGAAGTGTGCGGCAGAGTACACCGTGGTTTGGGTGGATACTGACACGGCACTGGATAAATTCAACATTGGTTATGCCGAAGTGGTGGTGTTGATTGGGATAACCATCGTTCAACGGTTGGCAGAACAAGGATGGAAGCTCCCCCGGAAGCTGGAGCAAGACTTGCTGGGGAGTCTAGCACGAGTGACTTACCAGGACAAGGTAACAGGAGGCGGGCAGCTTGAGCTTCCTAAAGTGTTTAAAGAGCTGGGAATGTTGCTGAAGGTTGGATTTCAGCAAGAAACGACAAAGACGCGAGAGGTTCGCCCTGCCCTGAGTGAGATTATTGGCAAAGTCAATGCGATTATTGCAGCGGCAGAAGCTGATAAGCCTAAGCTTTTGGTAATTGTGGATGGGTTAGATCGAAAGGATTTCGGGATTGCGCTGGAGATGTTTTCTAGCTCTCTGCTGACTGACCTAAACTGCCATATTGTGTATGCAATTCCCATTGCTCTCCGCTATTCTCCAGCTTTTCGGCAACCGATGCAGAGCTTTGAGAAATGCTTGGATTTAGCCAACATTCCGGTTTTCAAATGCGATGCGAAGATTCGCCCGACGGCAGAAGCGGATCGCGTGGGACGGCATATTCTTGCCACTGTAGTTGAGAAGCGATTGGGTAAGCTAGGGGATACTTACAAAAACCTGTTTCAGCCGGATGCTCTAGAGTTGCTATGCGAAAAGAGTGGGGGCGTACTGCGCGATTTGGTAAGGTTGGCACGGACTGCTTGTGAGGTGGCTTTGCGGAAAAAGACGAATCAGGTGAATAAAACCATAGCCCAGGAAGCGATTCGGGAGGATCGTAGAACCTACTCGATTGAGGATTACCATTTCACCGAACTGGATACAGTTCACCGCACAGGTCAACTGACGACCAATTCGTTTGACTCTCCCAGACACGGCAAGATTGTCATTTGCGATGAACTTCTGCACTATAAGTTGATATTAGGGTATCAAGACCCGGAACAGGGGCGCTGGTTCGATATCAATCCGATTTTGTCAGACGATTTAGAACGCTGGCGAGCAGCAAACCCTCAAGCAGCAAACCCTTAAAGCTATGACTAGTGATTCTGCAAATGACCGACCGTTGCTGAGTCCGGCAGATGAAGAGGAATTGACTAAGT
>DATNPT010000540.1:0-3568 GCA_036703075.1 Chroococcales cyanobacterium | reverse complement strand
AAGGTATGCTTGGAAAACACTGTTTAGATGCCGCACTGGGGCAGTTCGTGAATCAAGTCTTGCCTTGGGTTTGCTGGAAACGAGATGTTTATTACGGCAAAGTTAACCCGAATGGAACATCTCAGGAATGTCCTGAATGTGGGACATCTGTTAAAAAAGACCTGAGCGTAAGAATTCACTGTTGCCCTGAATGTGGCTCAACTAAGCCTAGAGATATTGCCAGCTCTCAGGTGATAGCCAAACGTGGTCTTACTGCCGTTGGACAGACGGTAGATGAAATTGCCTGTGTAGGGGACGGGACGGGGGCAGCAATGCCTAGTTGCCACCCGTTGAAGCAGGAACTCTTTGGAGCGATCCAAGGAAGCCCGCGCTGTACTGCGTAGCAGTCAGCGTCGGGAGGTGTCACGATAGCGGTTATGGCTGGCTTACCCGATCGCCTAAAAGGCTCGTATCATAGTACATATTTACTACTTTGCGGCTGAAAAAGTTGTGCAAGCAGTAAGTCAAATGGCTCTCAAAACGCTGAATGCGTGTTGCAATGACCGATTCCGCTTACCCTGCCCAGCAAACCATTAATGCAACTCCCCAGTATGAAACGATCGCAGGGGTTGTGGAGCGACTGACTTATCATTCCGAGGAGTCGGGTTACACTGTTGCCCGCCTCAAGCGCGAGAAGGCGTCAGAACTAACCACGATTGTCGGAAGCTTTGCCAACATCCAAGCCGGACAGACGTTGCAACTCACGGGTTTCTGGCGCGACCATCCTCAGTACGGCCCCCAATTTAACGTCACTCAATACAAAGAAACCAAACCCGCTACCCTGACTGGGATAGAAAAGTATTTGGGTAGCGGTCTTATTAAAGGCGTCGGTCCAGTAACAGCTAAACGCATTGTTGCCCACTTCGGACTCGATACCCTGGATGCGATCGAAAACCACATTGAACGGTTGATTGAAGTCAAAGGTATTGCCAAAAAGCGGATTATCAAGATTCAAGAGGCTTGGGAAGCGCAAAAAGCGATTAAAGAGGTGATGGTTTTCCTGCAAGGGCATGGCGTTTCCACGACCTATGCGGTGAAAATCTTTAAGCAGTATGGGGAAGGCGCGATCGCAACTGTGACGCAAAACCCTTACCAGCTAGCGGCTGATATCTATGGTATTGGCTTTCTCACGGCTGATAAGATTGCCCACAACCTTGGCGTTCCGGCTGACTCGGAATTTCGCTACCGTGCGGGATTAGTTCACGTTCTGGGTGAAGCCGCAGAATCAGGGCATTGCTACTTACCCTTACCAGAATTAGTCGAACAGGCGCGATCGCATTTAACGACTGACTCCCACGAACCCTCACCCGATGCGATCGCTCAAATAATAGACCAAATGACTCGGTCGAAGGAACTGCTCGTAGAAACTAGTGTCGATCAAATCCCGCTTTGCTACAAACCGACCTTCTTCTACACCGAGCAGAATTTAGCTCAACTTCTCCACCAACATCTCAACCACCCTGTTACCGTTGACCTACCCCGTGTCAGGAACTGGATCGAACGCTTTACAGCTAGCCGAGGCATCCAACTTTCCCCGCAACAGCAACAAGCGGTGGAAATGGCAGCTAGTTCGCGGCTGATGATTTTAACTGGCGGCCCCGGCGTCGGTAAGACGTTTACCACTCACACTATTGTCTCGTTGTGGAAAGCGATGGGGAAATCGATCGCTTTAGCCGCACCCACGGGACGCGCAGCACAACGATTGAGCGAGATGACTGGACTGGAAGCCAAGACGCTACATCGGTTGTTGGAATTTGAACCCAGGACGATGGGATTTAAGCGCGACGTTGACAATCCTCTGGACTACGATGCGATCGTGGTGGATGAGGTCAGCATGTTGGACTTATTCTTAGCCCATTCTTTAATCAAAGCGGTACCCAAGGAAACTCAACTACTGTTGGTCGGAGATATCGACCAACTTCCCAGTGTCGGGCCAGGCAACGTCTTGCAAGACTTGATAGCATCGGGTCGAGTGCCCGTCGTGCGGCTGACTCAAGTCTTTCGTCAGGCGGTTCAAAGTGCGATCGTTACCGCCGCGCATCAAATCAACAACGGGCAGTATCCAACCATCGAACCCATTTCCGATACTCCTCGTTCTGACTGTTTCTGGCATGGGGGCGGACATCAACCCGAACATGGAGTGCAGGTTATTTCAGAACTAATCAAAGACTTGATTCCCAAGCTAGGCTTTAACCCAGCTACCGACGTGCAGGTGCTTTGCCCGATGACGCGGGGAGTAGTGGGAACTCGAAACTTAAACCGCGTGTTGCAGCAGCTGATTAATCCTCCAAACCCTAATAAGCTTGAGATAACCAGAGGTGGGATAACACTCAGAGTAGGCGATCGCATTATCCAGCAAACCAACGACTACCAGCGAGAAGTCTTCAACGGCGACTTGGGAGTGATAACAGCAATTGACACTGTAGAACAAGAGATCACAGTTGGGTACTGCGAACGCAGCGTCTGTTACGATTACGCCGATTTAAATGAAATTGCCTTAGCTTGGGCAGTAACCATTCACAAAAGCCAGGGCAGCGAGTATCCGGTCGTCATCCTTCCTTTATATATGCAGCATTACCTAATGCTCTCTCGCAACCTGCTCTATACCGGGTTGACTCGTGCTAGAAAATTAGCAATTGTCATTGGGGCAAAAAAAGCGATCGGTATTGCGGTTCGTTCCACCGAAAAACAGCAACGCTATACTCAGTTGAAACAACGATTGATGCAGGCTAGGTAGACTCTAGAGCCGAGTCATTGATAATCGATAACTTTTGAGAAGCCATTGCCGGATGTTGCGTGCAAGCTACAGGCTCGACCTTTTAGTATTAGGGAACTATGAGGGAACACACGAGTAGTATTCAGTTGGCTAAGCCTGTATAAGCTGCCTACCATCAACTTTTAGGTAGTTAAACAGATCGCGGCACTCGCGATCGCTCATTTGTTGGAAGTGTTTGTCATTCAGGGTGTAGAAACGGCGATTAATCTGACATCGTAAACCAATTGCTTTAGACCCATTGTAAACAATCTCTCCCCGAGAAACATTGTGAATTCGGAAGCTGAGAAAGTCATCTTCGCTGTACTGAATAGAGATAATCATGCTGGGAGGATTCTCCGATCCATAGTAATTGAGCAGTGTGGCGACGGTCATGAATACTCCTAATGCTGTAATGGAACGATACTAGGAATTAATACTACTCAGAGTGCGGCTCAAAAGTGAGATTTTCTGATAATTCCTAGTGAAAAAAGACCTAAACTTTCCCTGATAGGGTGAAATCGGAAAAATTTATGCTTCTACTCTAAGATGAAAAACCTCTCAATCAAATCGGTCATGTGACTGGAAGCATCTCCGTATAATTAGCGGTTCCTTATGCGAGAGCTTATGGTTTTGCGGCAGTTTCCTATGCTTTACTTCAGCAATTATAACTAAAATTTTCCTTAACTTAGCGGATGACAATCGGCTCATTATTTGATAGCGTTTTGGACTGCTGAAGTATGACTATCCTTATCTGCGATTTCTCCTGAAATAAGA